>JBJMLY010000390.1:0-5583 GCA_045805025.1 Cytophagaceae bacterium
CTTTATATGAAGTATCTGGCAAGGTGATAACCAATAAATACTTCAGGAGGTTTACCCTGGCACTTAAAAACAGAAAAACCTTCTTAACGAAGGTTTTTCATTCAAATACGGTCAATCCTTTATTCCTGTTTTTCCCCCATTTCCTTCCTGAGCACAATACCTATACCGACCACCAATGTCACCAGAAGCAGCACTGAGGAAATCATCATAATTTTGTTGCCAACAAAGTAGGAATCCGGAGCAAACTTAAATTCGACCTTATGCTGTCCTGCCGGAATTTCCATGGCTCTGAGAATGTAGTTTGCGCGCAATATGGGAGCAGGCTTTCCGTCCAGGTATGCTGTCCAGCCTTCGGTATAATAGATCTCCGAGAATACAGCAAAACCCGGATTGGGATTATTGGTCTCGTAGATCAAATCGTTCGGCTTATAGGCGGTAAGACGTATGGTGCCTCCAGCCGGAAAGGTATCGGCCGCCACTTTAAACTTTGTGACATCCACCAGTGCTTCGGAAGCTGCATTAAATTTTTCAAGCCCATTCAATTCTTCATCCGGAGATTTTACCGGTTTTATTTTATTGACAAACCAGGCATTTCCTAACGCACCCGGGTTCTGAGAAACCGGATTATTTGGATCACCCATAATAAAGTATTTCGTATTGAGCATATTCAATACCTGCATATTCATATCCTGCATCTTTTCTTTCAACAGATACTTATCAATAATATCATTGTACCGGCGGATCTTAAAACCATGGTAGCCGCCGACTGATTTATGAAAGTAAGAATTGTGGGCATCTGTATAAGGATTACCGCGGGTCAGGTTCAATACTCGGTAATCAAGGGATTTATCTTTCAGAATCATCTCATCGGCTGCCGAAGCCGTAAATTCCTTTTCGATCTTATTTTTGGAGAAATCTTTTGTAGCGAGGTATCTCTTATCCACCATCCAGAAATCAAATACGCAGAGAGCGAGCACGCCGCCCAGCGCATATTGCAGAGCCAGTTTTGATCTGACAAATAAATAAAGAAGACCGGCACCAAGTACAATCAGGATAAGAGATCTGAAGGCATCCATCCTCAGGTAATATTCGCGGTCGGCTTTCAGGGCCGAAAGAAAGACTTCGGGCATTTCTGCTTCGGCATCGGTCGTAAAGTCAGCCATGCCGGCGAAAATAACCATCGCCAGACATAACCCACCGACTACTCCGGCTGCCCTGAGAATTGATTTGGTCAAAAATTCCTTATCCTCGGTATTGATCAGGCGTTCGATGGTAAGAGCAGCCATCAAAGGAAAACAGAACAGTGCTACCACCAGCGCCATGGAAACCGCTCTGAATTTATTATAAGCAGGGAAGTAATCGAACATAAAGTAGTTAAACTCTTCAAAGTTTCTTCCCCACGAGAGCACGATGGAAATGATCACTCCGGCCAGCAGCCACCATTTAATTTTATTTTCAAGAATAAGCAGTCCGAGTACAAAGAGAAATAAAACAATTGCTCCCGCGTATACAGGTCCGCTGGTAAAAGGCTGATCGCCCCAGTAAAGCGGTATTTTATCGGAAGGATAGCCGTTCTGCTTCAGGACTTTTGCTGTTTCAGATTTACCGGTAAGTCTCTCGGTGCTGGATCCTCCGTAAAAATAAGGCACAAGAAGCGTAAAGGTTTCCATTTTCCCCTGGCTCCACTGAAAGGCATAGGTTCTATCCAATCCGCTGGAAACAGCCTGTCCGGGTTTGGGAGCAAGCTCTGATTTGCCTCGTATTGAATGAGCGGTATATTCCGCCGTAGACCAGATCCTCCCTACGTTGGTGCCGATACCAATAGCCAGGGCTATCAGCAGAACACCGCTGGCAATCATAAACTGAGGCAGGCGTTTTTCAAGCAGCGCAAAAATCAATTCGCTGATGCCGAAGGCGATTACAAGAAATCCGAAATAATAGGCAATCTGATAATGCTGAGAGTTGAGCTCGCACGAAAGGGCAAAGCTGGCCAAAGCCATACCCAGAATGTATTTGCCGCGGTAGGCAAAAATAATTCCGGCGAACATGAGAGGTATAAAGGCCATGGAAAGCGACTTAAAAATGTGCCCCGCTTCAATGGAAACAAAATTATAACTGGTAAAAGAATAAGCGAAAGCTCCTATAAATGCCACTGCCGAACGACAACGGAATGCCAGCAGCAGAATGTAAAAGCAGACGAAATTCAGAAAGACAAGATCCGCAGGTGCCGGCAAGAACCGGAGCATGGTCTTGATAGGTGTGATAAGATCGCCAGAGTAGTGTACGTTCAAAATATAAATCGGCATACCCCCGAACATGGAATTAGTCCATAAGGCTTCTTCGCCTGTCGCTTTCCTGAACTCAACGGCTTCCTGAGCCGCACCCATTCCCTGAAGCACGTCGTTCGGCTTTAAGCTTTTGCTCTGAAAAAATGCCGGAAAAAAATAGATGGCCAGCAGGATAATAATAGCGGCCATGGCGATTGCGTGAGGAACGAGCCTTGGCTTAAGTTCTTGAAGCTTCATAAAACAGGTTTTGAATTTAAAGGTATACTTTTTAATGGTAGCATGAGCAAAGCATCTATAAAATCATATCAGATCCCAACTGAGAGGCGTGCCTTTTTCGATGTCTGATTTGGCCTTTTTCCCCAGGATTTCCTTATAATGCTTCGGGTGCAGACCGAAGCCTGGGCGTATGGATTTAACATTGGCCATGGTAAAGGTTTCACCCTTCTTTATATTTTCAACGGCAAACAGTGAGCGGGAATGCTCTCTGCTTTTAAGGACTTTGGGAGAAAGATCATAACTGACGGTTCCCAAGGCCTTCTCTACTTCACGGACAGCATTGACCATGGATTTAAACTCGACAGGATCCAGAGAAAAAGAAGAATCCGGACCACCCAGTTTTTTATCGAGAATAAAATGCTTTTCAATGATCTTAGCGCCAAGAGCTACAGAAGCAACCGGGACAGAAACTCCCATGGTATGATCTGAGAGACCCACGACGGTTTTGAACGTATCTTTTAGATTCGGAATGGTATTCAGATTTACCTCCTCCAGGGGAGCCGGGTAAGACGAGGTGCATTTCAAAAGTGCGATCTGATCATTCCCTGCATTTCTGCAGGCATTGACAGCAAGTTCGATGTCTTCCAGTTGTGCTATACCGGTCGAAATAATGACAGGCTTCCCTTTGGACGCGACGTATTCGATCAGAGGGATATCGGTAATTTCAAAAGAAGCGATTTTGTAAGCAGGAACATGGTGTTGTTCCAAAAAGTCCACGGCTGTTAAATCGAATGGAGAGGAAAAGCATACCAGCCCTTCATTCTGGGCAGCTTCCATGATCTTTGCCGTCCACTCCCAAGGCATGAACGCTTCCTGGTATAATTTAAAAAGAGTAGTACCATCCCATATGGTGCCCTGGTTGATCTGAAAATATTTATTGCTGCAGTCGATGGTAATGGTATCCGGCTTATAATGCTGCAGTTTAATGCAGTCAGCTCCCGCGGCTTTGGCGGCTTTGACCGTTTCCAGGGCCACTTCCAATTTCTGGTTATGGTTCGCGGAAAGTTCTGCGATGATGAAGCAGGGGGAGGTGTCTCCGATTTTTGAAGGGCCTATTGAAAAGTTTTTCATTTTTTCAGCTTTATCATCAGCTTCTTATTAAATCTAATCTATTGAATTAAGATCTGTATAGCTTATTCTTCATCGGCTCCTGTACTATTTTCCATTCATTTTTGAGCAAAGCCATTCCTACTACGTCCAGGAATTTTCCATTTTTAAATACGTGTTCTCTGAAATAACTTTCTCTTCTAAAGCCGAATTTTTCATGCATTTTAATCACTGCCTCATTCCACACAAAGACTTCACACAATAGCTTATTGCAGTTTAATTCATCAAAGACATATTTACATACATTGTATTCAACTTTTGCTCCTATGCCAGCTCCTCTTACTGAAGAATCGCCTAAATAAAATGCCCAATATGCGGATTTTGACCTTGCATTAATATTATACAAAGAGGCTACTCCTAGTTTCTTGCCGTTATATTCGATAACCCATACTTTCTGAGTGCTCGAAATTTTGATACCTTCATACCATTTTTTCTGTTGCTCAGGTGTAATTTCATCAGATGTGTACATATATTCCGAAACTTCCGGAAGGTTTCGCCATATACGCACCTGCTCTATGTCTTCTTCCTGTAATTCTTTGAATACTACATCTGTCATTTGATTATAAAATTTATAAATCTCTAAAAATAGTTAATAAATTCTCAGCAGGGTTCTCCATGATTGCCCTTTTTTGATTCTCATAAGAACTTATATCCTTATTGTCAAAAATAAGCTTTTTTAAAGAATTATTGTCGTATGACAAGAAATCTCCTATTGAATAGCCTAGTCTTTCTTTATGAATATATTCTGATAGCTCTTTTTGATTGTCGACAAAATATCCCGTTATGAGATTAAGGCCTACACACATGGCCTCAAGGGATACAGAACTCGAGGGGATAATTGCCAGATCAGAATCAAGCATTAACTTAACCATCTTCCCGGCTGATACATTAGAATGATGGATAACGTTTTTGGATTCCTTTATGAAAGAAAGCAAGAGATCTGTTTTGGTATAGGCAGATCCAGTAACTACGGTTACTTTATCAAAGCAAGATAACTCTATACATAAAGTAAGAATTTTCAATGTCAGATTTGATGGATCGGCTCCTCCTATGCAAATAAACAGGTTCTTATTCGCAGATATGATTCTTCTTTCAGGAATCTGAGCTTGAAATTCTTTTCTTACCAGAAGATATCTGAACCCAACAAACAGCTTTGTGTAAGCTTCTCTCACATAACTATCCGGGCTAACGGCTGAATTATGGTTTATTATAACATCTGAATAAAAATGTCCGTCGTGGAGATCGTCAAGTGATACGAGCTTTGCCTGGCTATTCTCTTTTATAGTTTTCTGATATTCCGAACCAAAATTATGACCATCTAAAATAAGGACATCGCCAAATTGGGTGATTTGTGCAACAGTCCTTGCCTGATCTGACAAATTATCTTCTGACAGTTCTATAATATTATGACAAACATTTAATATTTCATTCCGAATAATTGCACTAGGATTACATGTAATAAAAGTAATGTCATATTCGGAATTTAAAACCTCCGCCAAACCAAGGCATCTTACTACGTGTCCTAATCCTATTTCACTATTACCATCGGCCCGGAAATATATTCTTCTTTTCATATTTTTGTTCGGACAGAATTTGGGCGGTTTTATTTGAATAAAAGTAGATCTACCAGGGTTACCTGGAAAGATATAGACACTACAAAAATATTCCTTTCATGCTTGCAATCACTTCAATACTTCAAACCATCCTTTGTATTCTTTATCACAACAGGCTTTTACGAAAACATAATAAATACCTTCAACATTAGTTTTCCAAACATTGAGGTAGTTGTCAGATTGAAATATTTTTTCACCCCAGATATTATAAATAGTAATTTTAATATTTGAATCTTGTGTTATAAATAGAGTTTCATTTTTACTATCGGCATTAGGTGTAATCAAATTGGGGATTTTTA
>JBJMLY010000391.1:0-9123 GCA_045805025.1 Cytophagaceae bacterium
GCATTATCGGGAATGTCTGCCACGGCGGTGGCTGCATCCTTGACGACTTTGTTGATCATAACGTCTTATTTAAAAGTACGGACTCGCTTAATTCTTTGTCCTTATAAAGCTGATTTTTTAAAGCTTCCAGGTCCGGGAATTTTACTTCATCTCTCAGACGCTCTATAAAATGAACAACGAGCTCTTCCCGGTAAATATCCCGGTCGAAGTTAAAAATATTTACTTCGATCTTTCTTCTATGTCCATTAACGGTAGGACGCTGGCCAATGTTCATCATTCCTTTGTGAATTTCGCCCTTTACCGTTACGAGTACAGCATATACGCCGTCTGCAGGCACCAGCTTCATGGATTCTGCGCTTTCAATATTGGCCGTGGGGAAGCCAATAGTACGTCCCAGTTTTCTGCCTTCTGCTACCTGCCCTGCGAGTTCATAGGGACGGCCCAGGTATTCGTTTGCCGTTTTAATATCGCCTTTAAGAAGCGAGTCGCGTATGATGCTGGAGCTCACGCCGATGTTTTTCACATCTTCCCGGGTTATCTCTTCCACCTCAAAATGGTAGTGCCCTGAGCGTGCCTTCAGGTACTCGAAATCACCGGTCCTGTCTTTGCCGAATTTATGATCGTGGCCGATTACCAGTCTTTTCGTGCCAATGGTATCAATGAGAACAGTATGAATGAAGTCGTCGGGAGCAAGCGCGGAAAATTCTTTGGTGAAAGGAATAATGAGCAGATGATCGACTCCGGATTTGCCCAATAAAGCAATTTTTTCCTCCATGGTGGAAAGTAATTTAAAATCCTGTCCGGAAGGGGAGAGCACCGCTCTTGGATGGGGCCAGAAGGTCATGACTACGGTTTCTCCATGACCTGCATCTGCCAGGTCCCGCAACCTTTTCAGGATCTTCTGATGCCCTTTATGCACGCCGTCGAAGCTGCCGATGGTTACAATAGCATTGGGTAATTTCCGGAATTCACGTAATTGATGATAAACCTTCATGAATCCTTTCTGACGGAATAGGTATTAATAAATTCTTCCAGCTTATGGGCCTGGTCTGCATGAAAGTTGCCGATTCGGGTTCTGCGCAGGGCTGACATATAAGCGCCTGAGCCGGCTTCAATCCCGAAATCTCTGACCAGGCTGCGGATGTACGTTCCTTTGGAGCAGACTACTCTGAATTTCACAAGAGGCAGGCTGATTTCAGTTAGCTCAAATTCCCGGATCTCAATTTCTTTTGGTGGAATTACAGCATCTTCGCCGCGACGGGCTTTTTTATAAAGTCTTTCTCCTCCCACTTTGATCGCTGAAAAGATAGGAGGGGTCTGCAGGGTTTTTCCGATAAAACGGGCGGTGAGCTTATGCAGGCTGGCAGGGTCCAGTCCGCTGATGTCGAACGTCTGATCCACTTCAGTTTCCATATCAAATGAGGGAGTGGTTTGTCCGAGCACCAGTTCGCCTTCGTATTCTTTTTCCTGATCCTGGTACTCGTTGATTTTCTTGGTGAATTTTCCGGTGCAGATGATCAGAAGCCCGGTAGCTAAGGGGTCGAGCGTGCCAGCATGGCCTAGCTTTTTGATCTTGAGTTTGTTTCTGATCTTTCTGACGACATCGAAGGAGCTCCAATCGTAGGGCTTGTCGATCAGCAGAACTTCGCCTTCAGTAAAATTAAATTTCATTAGTCAGCGATCTTTAAATCATAGCCGTAGGCTACGAGTGCAAGGATGATAATACCCAGCGCTATTCTGTAATAGCCGAATAGCCTGAATCCGTATTTGGTCAGAAAAGAGATAAAGAATTTTATCGCCAGCATGGCGACAATAAAGGCAACAATATTGCCTACTACGAGGACTGTGATGTCTTCCTGCTGAATGTATTTATAATTTTTAAGCAGTTTGTAAGCGCTTGCTGCGAACATGGTAGGCACCGCCAGGAAGAACGAGAATTCGGCGGCTGTTTTTCTATTCAGCTTTTGTGTCAATCCGCCGATGATAGTTGCAGCCGATCTCGAAACCCCGGGGATCATGGCGATGCACTGGCACAAGCCGATCATGAGCGCTTTTTTATTCGTTATTTCATTTTCAGGAGCAGTTTCATTTTTGGCAAACCACTTATCAATGAACAGAAGAACGATTCCGCCTGCTAACAAGGTTATCCCTACAACTTCGACTCTTTCCAGTAGCTGATCGATGTAATCATCCAGCAGTTTTCCGAAGATCGCCGCCGGGATAAAGGCAATAAGGAGCTTTTTGTAAAAGTCGACCGATTGTAAAAAGCGTTTGTAATAAAGAATGATGACAGATAGGATGGCTCCAAACTGAATGCTTATTTCAAAGATTTTTACAATAGGCTTATCTGCAATGCCCATCATGGAAGAGACAATGATCATATGTCCTGTAGAAGAGATAGGAAGAAATTCCGTGACTCCTTCTACAATGGCCAGAATAATAGCCTCAAGAATGCTCATTCTTTACTTTTAGGTTTGTAAAGTATAGCAAAGAACTGAATGATGAAGCCCAGGAAAACAATGATAGGGCCTACGGTCAGTCCCATCGTTCCGAAACCATAGGCTGCGGTATCCTGGGTCATGAGAATAAAACCAAGGATGAGCACGGCCAGTCCGGCCAGCATTAAAATGTAATTGATCTTTTCAAAAATCAGTTTATTTTTCATAGTGTGATTAGTAAAGTTCGTCCAGAGACATTTTTAAATAAGTGTTTACGGCCCGATAGGAGCTGAGTAATCCAATGATGATCCCAAGCACCAGCAAACTGCCGAGTATGATGATAACGGTTTCTGTCTCCTGTAATTTTGCCAGGTCTGATATTTGTGAGTAAGCATACTGGATAAGAGCGGCCAATACAGCTGCCGCGATGATGCCGCTGGCAAGACCCTGCAGAATGGCTCTCAGCAGGAAGGGCCACTGGATAAATGCGCGGGTGGCGCCTACCAGCTGCATGCTGCGGATCAGGAAGCGCTGGGAGAACAGGGCCAGCTTGATGGTATTGTTGATCAGTAGTACTGATGCCAGAAGCAGGATCACCGCAAAGCCGACAAAAATCAGGCTTATGCTTTTAATGTTGTCATTGATCTGGGCGATCAGGTTTTCCTGGTAATCCACTTCAAATACGCCTTCCATATTCTGAAGAGCCGCAATGATCTTTTTCATGTGGGTCGAATCGGAAAAGACCGGATTAAGTTTGACGGTTATAGAGCCTCTGACCGGATTGTCCTTAAGTACTTTGTAGAAATCTTCTCCCGTGTCCTGTATGAATTTTTTAGCGGCAGAGTCCTGTGAAATATAGAGGATCTGGGGTATGTTATTTTTTTTTGATACATAAGGCTGCGAAGCGATGATCTTCGACATGCTTTGTATTTTATTTTCGCTTAGTTCATTGTTGAGGTAGATGTGAACTTCGATTTTTTCCTGGATGATGCCGGAGAGTTTATTGGCATGCACAAATATGACGGCAAAAAGACCTATGACAAAAAGAGCCATAGTCATGCTGAAAACGACAGTAAGGTATGGGTAGCTTCCTAATTTTTTCTTGCGACTATTCACTTTTTGGGGCATTATGCTCTATTCCCGGTTCTGATCTGCGCAAATTTAGTAATTAATTTGTAATAGCTTAGAAATAAAAAAACCTTGCAGGCAGGGCCCGCAAGGTTTTTTTTAAGAAGTTCTTAACCCTTATTTACCGTTTCTGATCAGTTCCAGGTTCGAAAGGGTTTGTTTGTCTTCGATGACGGTCAGAGAAGTGATCGAAGTCTGATTTTGTTTCAGTCCATAATACTTGCCTTCAAAGTACAGGTAAAGCTGCTTGTCTTTGAGGGTATTCAGTTCAAGAAGCTCGTATGGTTTTGAGTCAAAGTCTCCATACAGGAAAAGCTTATTGTTATAGTACTGATAAGCCAGCTTATGATTTTTATCCTTGATAATTTCTCGGTCAAGGTTGTCAAGCATCGATTCTCCGTTGCTGTTACCAACATCGCCCTTCGGCATATTGATGTGGTTTTCAGTCTTGATTCCATCGGAATCTTCGTATCTGTCTTTTACCTCAGGGGTATTGAAGATAGGAAGGTTGTTGGACTCTACCGTAGTCTGTGTAACGGTAGTTGTAGTTCTTGTATATCTCGTGCTTTCTCCGTTCTGATTCTGTGCAATTACGGTTCCTTTGATATTGGAAGCTGCATTCTGATTCTTATCGGTATTCTCAGCAGATACGGATTTTTGATTTTCAACAATTACCTGGTTGCTGCTGGAAGATTCGGTATTGATAGTTTTCTCAGGACTTGTGAGGGAAATAGTATTGTTACCTGAATTCTGAATCTCTTTGTTGCTGTTGAGGTACTTATAGCCTCCGAAGGATACTAAACCCGCCAGTAAGATGGAAGCTGCCACTTTTAAACCAGTGTAGCTGCTGGTTGCATCAATCTGTATGTTGTTAAGTCTGTTTTTAAGCTGTGCTTTTCTATTTTCTTTAAGAGAGTCGATAATGTCTCTCTGCAGTTCAATCTCATTATTCAGGAGGGGATCCTTTGCCAGTTCGTTTTCGAAGAAGGCTTTTTCTCCTGCCGACATCTTATTGGTGATGTAAGCTTCGATGTTTTCGGTGTTGTAGAATGATTCGCTCATAGTTAATCTAAAAAGTCACTGGCTGTATATAATGTTTTCACTTTTTTATCAAGCTCTTGTTTACACTTGTACTTCTTGGTCTTTGCGGTATCAGAACTGGCAAAGCCAAGTTTTTCCGCTATATCCGTCATCGACATATTATCGAAATAATAATAGGTCAATATCTTTCTGCACGTTTCACCGAGATCGTTAATGCACTTATTGATGATCTCGATTCTTTCTTTCTTATCAATATCAAAGATTTCACTTTGATTGCTTTCTTCATTGCTCAGCTTGCCTTTTCTCTCCAGTTCTTTTCTCCAGAGGTTCTGGCAAATGCTGTAAAGGTAGGTGCTGATTTTAGACGTTAGTATAAAATCGTCGGCAAGAATCTTTTGCCAGAGAACAATCAAAGCTTCCTGATATATATCCTTCGCCTCATCCTCGCTTCCATTGTTTTTGATGATCATCTTGACCATCATCTTGTAATTTTTCTTATACAAGAAATCCAAGGCACTCTCATCTCCCTTTCTTATGCTCTCTATAATCTCACTGTCCTTCATGGCTTATATACGTTTAAAACAGTATTGGTAACCGAACCTCTAAGAACTTTTTTCCTATTGTTCAACGAAAAAGTGCTAATTCTTTAATATGTAGTTGATTTTAAATTACATAAAGTTATTTTTATTTTGTTTAACCTCCAAATCCTGCTGTTTGCTGATAAAACCTTGTTTCTCATCGATTTCAGAGGGGTATTATTTTATTTGATATACATGTAATTAATTATCAACAAATTACATGTATATTTCTTGCAAAAATTTATTTTATTCTAAACATCTTCATATCGGCTATAGTTGTTTCAATAGATTCTCTCAAAAACAACTATGCCTTACACCTACAACAAATTCCCCGCTTCATTTATCCATATGAGGCTGGAAGAAAGAAACAAGGCTATTGCCATGGTGAAAACGCTTATTGACGAGGGTTATGATGATAAAATGGCCCAGGCAATTGCTATTTCCAATGCAAAGCAATGGGCATGCTATTACTTTAATGAAGGTCTGGCTGGAAAGTTAAACACCAACGTTCATTTGGTTCCCAATCCTCAGGGCTGGGCTTTAATTTCTGAGGATGTAAATACCATCATTTTCATCTGCCATGATAAGACTGAAGCCTTATCAAAAGCACGTTCTCATGCGAAGAATGAAAAGCTCAGGCTATTTATTCATTCCGAAGAAGGAAGGATACACGATGTGGAGAGCTTTGCGGTCAATCTTCCCGCTGCTCAGAACCGGACCTTCGATGAGGAAAAATTACTGATCGACCGTGGAAGGGATCAGGGAGAAAATAAAAGTTTTCTTCCAAAGCGCAGGCATTCTCAGCTGGTTTTTCAACCTAAAGTCGCTTAATCGAACTGTCTTTTATCAAGTACATGGCTGTACTATTTTTTTATCTGAAAGCGTGCCCTTCGCGGCACGCTTTTTTGCTATTAATGGCAGAACTAAATGCTGGGCTGGCGGTTTTTTCAATATGAAGATCGTATGGACTTTATATCTACTGATAATCGTCCTTCCTGTCAGTGCGCAGACAGAGGCTGACGAGGTGCTGGGTTCGTGGTATACAGCCAGCGGCAATTCCCGTATCCTTATTTATAAATGCGGTCAGAATCAGTACTGCGGAAAGGTGGAATGGCTTAAAAATCCTGAGCGGGACGGGCATCAGAAAGTAGATGCCAGGAATCCGGATGAAAGTTTAAGGTCAAGACCAATCATCGGTCTGCAGATCATGCACGGGTTTACATTTCACAACTCTGGAAAATGGGAGAATGGAAAGGTTTATAATCCGCAGAATGGTAAAACCTATTCGGCTAAAATGAAGCTGCATGAAGGTAAGCTGGAGCTGAGAGGTTATCTGGGGGTATCCATTCTTGGGAAAACGGAAGTGTGGACAAAAACGCAGCCAGTATTATAGAGCAGAATCTATATCTCTTTATCAGCCTCTCGCTTTATCCAGAAGCTGGTTCAGCTTCACCATTTCTTCTTTGCTTAAGGTAGAAACAATGTTGTTGAAATTGTCGATATTCTTATCAATCTCTTCCAGAAGATCAAGTCCTTTTTGAGAGATCATGATGTCGACGGATCTTCTGTCGTCTTCGCTTTGTTTTCTTTCCAGCAGTTCCTTTAGTCGCAATCTTTCGACGATGCGTGAAGCATCACACATTTTATCCAGCATACGGTCTTTGAGCAGATTGATCGTGCAGGGTTTGGGATGCTGCCCCCGGAGTATCCTCAGAATGTTGAATTGCTGAGGAGTGAGGTCATATTTTTTGAAAAAATTTTTAGCTTTTGTATCAAGCCAGTTGAAGGTATAAATAAGATTCACAATAACCTTATGATTCTCATTTCTGAATTCCTTTGTCTTGATTTCTTCTTCCAGTCGCATTCTTCTAAACAATCTGCTTTTTAAAAGGAATGCAATATAACCAATTGGCTTTTAATTTGTTTGTTTCAAAATGTCATGATCCAATAAATTTCAAAAATTCAGCTTTTGTGCTTTCATCCTGAAATTTACCGCCAAAGTGGGAGGTAACAGTGCGGCTGTTCGTATCTCCTACGCCTCTTGAAGAAACGCACAGGTGCGCAGCATCGATGACAATAGCCACATCTTCTGTTTGAAGACTTTCCTTAAGGCTATTGGCAATTTGAACCGTTAGCCTTTCCTGTACCTGGGGTCTTTTTGCAAAATACTGTACCACCCGGTTGATCTTCGATAAGCCGATTACCTTGCCGCTGGAAATATAGGCTACATGGGCTCTGCCGATAATAGGCACAAAGTGATGCTCGCAGTTGGAGTAGAAAGTAATGTCTTTCTCGACCAGCATTTCATTGTACTTATATTTATTGTCAAACAGCCGGATCTTCGGCTTGTTGGCAGGGTTCAGTCCGCTGAAAATTTCCTTCACATACATCTTGGCTACGCGCGCAGGTGTTCCTTTCAGACTATCATCGTTCAGATCCAGTCCCATGACCAGCATGATCTCTCTGAAATGTTTTTCGATCAGGGCCATTTTAACAGAATCGTCCATTTCAAAGGCATCAGGCCTGAGCGGAGTATCGTAAGAGGAACCTACGTGCTCATCGCCGATCTCGTCAATGGAGAAGTCTTTAAACAGCCGGGTATTCAACAAAGTTTCTTTCCGTTTCATACAGAGTAATCTTTAAATCGTATTTTTTTTCAATTTGCTCCCTTAAAATAGTCCAGATCACATACGCTATATTCTCAGCGGTTGGATTGAGGTTTTTAAATTCTTCCACATCCAGGTTCAGGTTTTTGTGATCAAATCTCGAGATAACGCTTTTTTTGACGATGTCGCTTAAAAACTTCATGTCGATAACATAACCTGTATCCGGATTAGTTTCACCGGTGAGCTTTACAACCAGCTCATAATTGTGTCCATGATAATTATGGTTGTTGCATTTCCCAAACACCCTGCTGTTCTCTTCCTCGCTCCATGCGGGATTGAACAGCCTGTGGGCTGCATTAAAATGCTCTTTTCTGAAAACGGCAACCTTCATAAGTACTCGGTTCTGTAAAGTTAGATCACAAAGAGCAAAAATAGTTACATAATATCCTCAAAATTCTTTTAAAACAGAAAAATATTATTGAGATATTGGGATTTAATATCAGATTATGAAGCATATGAAGAATTTTTTCTCCGCTTTTCTCGGGTTTACCTCCCTGTTGTTTTTTGAAAGTCATGCCCAAAACTCCGCGGAAAGAAATCAGAAGATCAGCCAGCTGATCTCCCAAATGACCCTGGAAGAAAAAGTCGGACAAATGACCAATCTGACATTGACGACGGTGGCAGGTAACACCGATGAGCCGGTTAAGCTCGACCCGGCAAAGGTCAGAGATGTTATAGTCAATCATCACATCGGTTCTGTGCAGAACGTTGTCAGCCATGCCTATTCCCTGGAAGAATGGCACACGATCATCAAAACCCTGCAGGATGTGAGTTTAAAAGAGACCCGGCTTAAAATACCCTTTATGTATAACATCGATGCCGTGCATGGATGCAATTATACGCTGGGTTCAACGCTCTTTCCGCATAATCTCGGCATGGCTGCCACCCGCAATCCGGACCTGGTCAAGCTTTGCGCCGATATTACAGCCAGAGAGGTAAGGGCTTCGGGCATACGCTGGAATTTTTCTCCTGTACTCGATGTAGGGAGACAGCCTTTGTGGCCAAGGTTCGGTGAAACATTCGGAGAAGATGTTTTTCTGACCAAAACGATGGGACTCGCTTCCATTCAGGGTTATGAAGGCAGCTCATTAAAAACAAAAGGAGTGGCTTCCTGCATGAAGCATTTTGTCGGATATTCTGTGCCGGCTTCAGGCAAGGACAGGGCGCCTGCTTATATTCCCGAAATTGTACTGCGCGAATATTTTCTTCCCTCCTTTAAAGCAGCTATTGACGGGGGAGCACGTACTGTTATGATCAATTCGGCCGAGGTTA
>JBJMLY010000392.1:0-3894 GCA_045805025.1 Cytophagaceae bacterium
AAAGTAGTACAAGCCATATCTGAAAATCCGCATGAAAGCAGAAAGGAATGGATGCTTTGGATGTTTGAACGTGCTGGTAAAAGAAATTCTAACAATACCAATTTTCAATTCTGGCAACAGGATAACCATCCTATTGAACTATTCAACAATGAATTGATTGATCAGAAACTTGACTATGTACATAATAATCCAGTAAAGGCAGGACTGGTTTTTTCTGCTGAAGAATATGTCTATTCAAGCGCAAAAAATTATGCAGGAGAAAAAGAGTGTTTGCTGGAAGTAGAATATCTGAATTAATTGGGGATAAGTCTGAAGAGTTAATACAATCCAGGCCCAAGTCTCGCCTGCGCTCAAATGCTTATACTAGGAAGACTTGCGCCAGAAAAAATGCCACAAGTTACGCTTCGCTAAACTTGCGGCAGGAAGGCTTATTTATTTATTCGAAATCGTATACAGTTGTCTCTATATTCTTCGAAATCAATTCGTCCAGAATTATGGGTTCTATTTTCCCCCATTTTCCTCCAGCCAATCCACATCCAATTCTTGGCATATGTACTGAACAATTATTCTCAAGTGCGAATTTGGATATTAAATCCAATCCTTGCTTCACAGCATCATATCGTATTGGTGGTTCACCTTTAGTTTTTGTTTTTATATCTCTTTGTCCAATTAGATTAGCTATCCACAAATTCTCTTGTACTTTTACAAATTGTACCTCTCCAAGTGCAAACTTCTCACCTGATTTGTACCAATCTCGATAAGATGCTTCAGGTTCTTTCCACTTTTTAGATATTGCTGTCACAAATCCTTTTCCCCAACCACCAATGTCATTACAAATATGAGTAATAATTTTATTTCCTGTCCCTATTGGATTAGTTGCATCTCCTTTGATATAATTTATTTTTGCCATTGATAGTTTGATAATGATTGCTTTGCATTGCGCACAACGATTGTATAAATGAAACCGTTTCGTTATTTCTTAATTACATTTTAAATCCCTAAAAGTGATATTATTAAAATATAAAGGGCTCTTAATCAGTATTTCGCTTTTTTATAGTTCAATTTAACCCGGATTAAAAATTGATTTTCCTATCCCACCAAACAAAAAGCAGCTGACAAAATCAATCTCATTTTGCCAACTGCCCATTGCCTATTGTCAACTACTATATATGTATCGCTCTGTTCTCCGTCGCTGCCAGGCATGCTTCCTTGAATGACTCGGTATAGGTCGGGTGTGCGTGCGACATGCGGGCTACGTCTTCGGCGGAAGCTCTGTATTCCATGGCTACCACCGCTTCCGCGATCATATCCGCGGCACGTGGGCCGATCATATGCACGCCCAGAATTTCGTCGGTATTTTTATCGGCCAGCACTTTTACGAATCCATCGGTATCCATGCTCGCGCGGGCGCGGCCTGAAGCCTTGAACGGGAATGATCCCACTTTGTACGCTCTTCCCTGCTCTTTCAGCTGCTCTTCGGTAAAGCCGACAGAAGCTACTTCAGGCCAGGTGTAAACAACGCCTGGAATCAGGTTGTAGTTAATGTGTGGTTTTTGTCCTGCCATCAGCTCGGCGACCATCACGCCTTCTTCTTCGGCTTTATGCGCCAGCATCGCGCCTTTGATCACGTCACCGATCGCGTAAATTCCTTTCACGCTTGTTTCCAGGTGCGCGTCCACAGGAATCCTTCCGCGCTCGTCGGTCTTGATACCGGCATTCTCCAGTCCAAGGCCTTCGGTGTAGGGCTTTCTTCCTACCGACATCAGGCAGTATTCGGCTTTGAATTCCACTTTCTTGCCGTCTTTGTCTTCGGCGGTCACGATCACTTCTTTTCCTTTTACCGTAGCGCCGGTTACTTTATGACTGAAGTTGAAATCGAAGTCCAGCTTCTTCAGCACTTTCTGCAATTCTTTTCCAAGTCCGGCATCCATAGAGGCCACCAGGCGATCCATAAATTCTATAACAATGATCTTCGTACCAAGTCTCGCATAAACTGAACCGAGCTCCATACCGATCACACCGCCTCCGATCACGATCATGCTCTTAGGCACTTCGGTCAGGTTTAGTGCTTCGGTAGAGGTGATAATTCTTTTCTTATCGACCGGCACGGTCGGCAGGCTGGATGGCTTGGAACCGGTCGCGATGATGGTTTTATTGGTCGTGATCTCTTTTGACTTTCCATCTGCGGCTGTGATCTTAATCGTATTCTTGTTCACGAAACTGCCTACACCCTGATGCACATCGATCTTATTTTTTTTCATCAGAAATGTAATTCCGTCGCAGGTCTGCTTCACCACTTCGCCTTTACGCTGGATCATCTGTTTCAGGTTTACCTTCAGGTCCTTGATGTCGATGCCGTGCGCGGGAAAATTATGAGCCGCATTGTGGTAATGCTCTGAAGAGTCCAGTAAGGCTTTGGAAGGAATACATCCCACATTCAGACAAGTGCCGCCGAGGGTGCTGTATTTTTCAATCAGCGCTGTTTTCATTCCCAGCTGGGCGCATCTGATGGCGGCTACATATCCGCCGGGTCCTGATCCGATCACTACTACGTCGTATGTCATATCTGTTTATTTAAAATTCTATATTCTTATTTTGAAATTTTCATGTTGTACAGCTTCAGAATGTGCGTAAGGTTCAGCTGCCAGCCTGATTTTTCCAGCAGACGCGGCTGATTTTTGGCAAAGAACAGCGCTTCCGTGCTGCCGGCATCGATCAGGTAATGGGTATAGGAATAAACATAATCCTTCACGGCTTCCGCCATTCCCCCACCCGAGGTGCTGTTAAAAGAATTATCCCGGCCGGTGATATTCAGGTTGGGGATAATAGCCAGGTAAGCAAAGGCGGTATCTTTTGCTTTTACCACTTTCTGAATCTCTTCCGCGCTGCTGAAACGGAAAGCATAAGGATAATTTTCCTTCAGGTCATCCATATGGAAGCCGGGAGAAAAATTCACCTGTGCCGAATCAACCAGCAGCGTACGAAGACTCAGATAAGGATGCTTCTCCTCGATGAGTCCTTCATAATGGGCCGTGCTCAGTGCCGGATCGGAATACTTTGCCAGAAAAATACTGTTCATCTGCTGTATGGCAATTGTAAAGTCGAGTTCATTGGGCCAGGGCGTAATCGTCGTAAATTCATAAAAAGCAGATTTGCCGAATTTCTCGATCAGGCTGATCTCAAACTTACCGAATTTGCCGGGCGACTTCAGCATTGCCGCTCTTGCCGCGGCAGGATCCTTAAAAGCTAAAAGTTCAGAAACATCGTCCATCTGCCTGAAAGAACAAAATTCAAGGCAGAAATAATCCTTGCTCCCTGCTTTTTTCAAAGCCAGGCACTCGCTGAACTTTTTAAATTCAACCTGACAGTTGTTCTGCCTCCAGTGCTGCGGGACCAGCTCCGAGATCAGCTGGTTACTGATCCTGATCAGGCTTCTGTACCTTTCCAGCTTTTCGTCCGAGCCCGCCAGCGAACGTACCTGTTTCGGATCTTCCTCCTCAAGCACGACCAGCAGCTTCCGCTTCGAAGCTTCCAGATATTTCCTGTTTTTCTTTTCAGCGTTGCGCTTCGTGCTTGTTTCGTCTTCCCTGTAATAGGGCTTCACATACTGAGCACAAAGCGGCTGAAGCGACAGCGAAAAAAATAATAAAAAAAGAACGCCTTTCATCGGAATCGTTTAAACACCCAGCAACAGCCTGGACGGATCTTCCAGCAACTGCTTTACTCTTACCAGGAATCCTACCGATTCTCTTCCGTCGATAATGCGGTGGTCATATGACAGAGCCACGTACATCATCGGTTTGATTACTACCTGACCGTTCACGGCCATCGGTCTTTCCACAATATTGTGCATCCCCAGAATTGCCGACTGCGGCGCGTTAATAATAGGCGTAG
>JBJMLY010000393.1:0-3294 GCA_045805025.1 Cytophagaceae bacterium
CCTGGGTGAATGAATATCGTAAACGCCGGGGCCAATCTCGTTAGGATAATTGAAATCGGCAAATGCTTCGAGAAGTTCCATTTGAGAACGTGAGGTTTCAATGGTGATAACGTCGGCATCCATACGTGCTATATCTTCGATAATGTCATTGAATTCAGAATAACACATATGGGTATGAATCTGCGTTTCATCCCCTACAGAAGATGAGCTAAGACGGAAAGCCCTTACAGCCCATTCCAGATAGTCCTTCCAGTCCTTTTTTCTCAAAGGCAATCCTTCCCGAATCGCAGGCTCGTCAATCTGGATAACCCGAATACCAGCCCTTTCAAGATCAGAGACTTCGTCGCGTATGGCCAAAGCAATTTGCATGGCAGTGGCTTCTCTCGGCTGGTCATTTCTTACAAAAGACCATTGTAGAATAGTGACGGGTCCTGTAAGCATTCCCTTCATCAGTCTGTCAGTTTTTGATTGAGCGTATTCAGACCATTTCACAGTCATAGGTTTCTCGCGATGCACATCACCATATATAATTGGCGGCTTTACGCATCTTGACCCATAGCTTTGTACCCAGCCATTCTGAGAAAATACAAATCCAGCAAGCTGCTCGCCGAAATACTCTACCATATCATTCCGTTCAAATTCTCCGTGAACCAGTACGTCCAGTCCTAATTTTTCCTGCCATTGAATGGACCTGTCAATTTCGGATTTGACTTTTAACTCATATTCCGACAAGGCTAGCTCACCTTTCTTAAGCATTGATCTTAGCTGTCGTATCTCATCGGTTTGAGGAAATGAGCCAATGGTTGTGGTGGGGAACAAGGGTAGGTTCAGCACTGATTTTTGTATCTCCTGCCTGATGTGAAACCTGTTTTTGCGCTGGCTGTCATTATCATTTATGAAGCCGATTCTTTGCTTTACATGTTCTTTGTGAATAAGCGTTGATTTTTTCCGGCTTTCGCAGGCTGCCTGATTTTCTTTGATGGCATATTCAAGCTGACCAGGATTCTCAAGACTTGTCAGCTTTCTAAGGGTAACTACTTCCTGAATTTTCTGCCTGGCAAAAGACATCCAGTTTTTAATTTCCCTGGTAAGTACTTTTTCATCGTGTTCATGCTCCAGGTCGCAGGGGCTGTGCAACAAAGAGCACGAGGGGGCGATCATGATCCTGTCTTCGCCAAGCTTTTCCTTTGCCTTGTTAATAAAAGTCAGTGATGTTCTAAAATTATTTTTCCAGATATTCCGGCCATCCACAACTCCAAGAGAAAGAATAGTCTTCGATAAGCTGAAAGGAGTATTTAAAATATCATCCAGCTGAGAAGGGCAGCGCACCAGGTCTATATGGAGAGCATCCATAGGCAGAACCATCGCAAGACCAAGGTTATCGCCTGTACACTCGAAGTAAGTGGCAATAATTATTTTTAAAGAAGGATATTTTCTTTTTATCGTATCATAAACCAGATGGTATGCTTTCTTTTCTTCCGGTGAAAGATCCATGCAAAGAAATGGTTCATCCAGCTGTATCCATTGGGCGCCCAATTGCTGAAGCTTATCAAGGATCTCCAGGTAAACAGGCAATAAGTTTACGATCAAATCAATTCTATTAAAACCACTGGTCTTCTCTTTACCCAGAAGAAGATAAGATACCGGCCCAATCATCACAGGCTTCGCATTTATCCCCAACTGCTTTGCTTCATAAAATTCATTAATGATTTTATCGGAGAAAAAACTGAATTGCTGGTTCTTATGAAATTCTGGTACGATGTAGTGATAATTGGTGTCAAACCATTTAGTCATTTCCATAGCGATTATATCAGTGCCTTCCTGCTGATATCCCCTTGCCATGGCAAAATAAAGATCGAGTTCAGAATTATTTTTATTGAGTATAATTGAATGATAGCGTTCGGGGATGGCATTCACAGTGAGAGACATATCCAGTACATGATCATAAAAGGAAAAGTCATTACATGGAATAAGATCAATTCCTGCGTTTTTATGTATCAGCCAATTTTCCTGCCGGATGTTCTTGCCGGTTTGCAGCAAACTTTTCAAACTGCTCTTTCCTGACCAGTATTGTTCGCATGCTTTCTTTAATTCTCTGTTTGAGCCTATGCGGGGATATCCAAGATTATGTGTTATCATAGTATTTTTTAGAATATTTTTCTGCTCAAAAGTATAATTATAGATTATTATACTAAAGTGAAAGCAATAAATTTGGTTAAACAATCTTTTTAGGACAGATTAGAAGAATTAAATTCTATAACAAAGATCAATCGAAGGCCTAAACAGAATTTTTATCTATGGAAGGATTAGACAAAACGGACATGGCATTGCTCAGACAGCTTCAAGAGGACTCCACTCAGACCACCAAGGAGCTGGCTCATAAATTACATTTGACCGCTACGCCGGTTCATGAAAGAATTAAAAAGCTACAGAAAGATGGATTTATAAAAAAGTATGTAGCCATTCTCGACAACCATAAACTTAATAAAGGTCTGGTTGTATTTTGTAACGTATCGCTCAAGCAACACGAAAAAGAGATCGGCAGAAAATTCGTAAAGGATATTCTCTCACTTCATGAGGTAACTGAATGTTACAATGTCTCGGGTGATTATGATTTTATGCTTAAGGTAATGGTAAAGGATATGCCTGAATATCAGAATTTCATTATGAATAGATTAGGGTCTATTCCCAATATCGGGAATACCCATAGTGTTTTTGTGATGGGAGAAATAAAGAGTACAACAGGCCTTCCTATATAATTTCGGCAAAGCAACCATGAATCTATTCAGAATCAATAAACACTCTATCGGTTACATCATTGCTTTAAAATATGTGCCAATTCGGCCAAAATCTTAATATCTTCATAAAATTGGTTCGAGATTGGGACAGTCTCCCACCCAAACATAAAATCCCTTCAATTAAAAGATTGAAGGGATTTTTATTTAATCCTTGTCGATAGCTAAACTCCTCAGGATCGAAAGATGAGAAGGATGTCTGTTTTAATATGATATTCTTGAATAAAAGGCTTGTATTACCAAGCCTTTCATTCGGTTTCAATAAAGAACCATAATTCCAATCATGATTAATTACAAAAAAAAGGCAGGGAATATCCCTGCCTTGAACTATTTGATTCCTTTTAATTATTATGGCAGCTTAACAGTGTTCTTATCAAGAATTACAGCGGTTTGAGCCAAAGCGCGTCCTGTAAAGGATGCGCCGGTTAATAATGTAATTCCGGTTTGAGAAAGTACAACACCCTCAAAATGCGACGTTGTTCCCAGGCTTACCGTACCG
>JBJMLY010000394.1:0-6569 GCA_045805025.1 Cytophagaceae bacterium
CAACTTTACAATGTTGTTCAGCTTTTCAGTACCTGCAGGGAGGTCGGATAATACTTTAGAACTGAAGTCGGCGCAGAATACAATTTCCGGCTCCAGGAAGGCAGCGTCCAGGTCAAAGCATTCTCCCATGCATGTTTTTTCAAGCTTATTGGCTGCGTCCAGTTTTCCCAGCTTCATAGCGCTCACGAAATCGTAGCAAAGCTCTGAACTGAAAAAGCCCATGTTTTTTCCCAGCAGGTCTTTGGCATAAGCTCTGTGATAATAGGCATCGGCATAGGTTGGATTAAGGCTTATCGCGTTGGTGAATTCTCCAATCGCTTTGATGTAGTCTTTTTTATTGAGACTGGTCATTCCGTTTTCGTAATAAGCCTTAGCATCAGGCTGTTCGAAGGAGGAGGCTACCACCAGTATAAATATCAGGGAAAGACTGTATAATTTTCTCATAACTGCTTAAGTAATTAATAACCAAAGGGTAATATAGTATACGTGGAATTGACTAGGCAGGTTGTATAATAAAAAGAAAGTTTTCCACTATTTTGAGTTCATTAAATCTTCTATTTCTTCGGCCTCCAGAGGGATATTTTTCATGAGGTCAACAGGTCCTTTGGAGCTTATCAGGATGTTATTTTCAAGCCTTATGCCGAGCGATTCTTCCCGTATGTAAATTCCGGGCTCACAGGTAAAGACCATGCCTTCCTTGAAAATATTATATTTATCGTAGACGTCATGCACGTCCAGTCCGAGTGAATGGGATGCTCCGTGCATAAAATATTTTCGCACCAGGGGATTCGCCGGATCCTGATCTTTCAATTTATTTTTGTCGATTAATCCGAGTCCCACCAGTTCGGCTTCGGTAATCTTGTTAACTTCTTTGTTGTAATCCGTCATATTATTTCCGGGCACCAGCATCTGAATAGCCTGCTTCATGATCCGGAGCACCGCATTGTACACATCTTTCTGTCTTTGGGTAAACCTTCCGGTCACAGGAATGACGCGGGTCATATCGGAAGCATAATTGGCATATTCGGCGGCTGCGTCCATTAAAATGATATCACCGGCCTGGCAGGTTTTATTATTTTCTATGTAGTGCAGAATGCAGGAGTCGAAGCCCGATGCAATGATGGGCTGGTAAGCCGGTCCTCTTGACCGGTTTCTCAGAAATTCATGTACAAACTCCGCTTCGATCTCATATTCGGTTACGCCGGGTTTTACAAAGCCCAGAACGCGCCGGAACGCTTTTTCAGTAATGCCGCAGGCTTCCCCGATAAGTTCAATTTCCCGGGCTGATTTAATGGTTCTTAAAGCCTGCATGATAGGCGCTGACCTCTCATATTTTACCAAAGGGAACTGCTTTCTCAAGGCAATTGAAAAGCGGTCGTCGCGGGTCTGTACTTCTTTGGTGGCTCTGGAATGTTCGTTGCTATTCAGGTAGATATATTCCGATTCCGGGATGATCTGTCCCAATATAGCTTCAAATTGGGTAGTCCATTGGATATTTTGAACGCCCGATGTTTCAAAAGCCTCTTTTTTAGTGAGTTTCTGACCCTCCCAGATGGCTATATGCTCATTGGTTTCTTTAACAAATAGCATCTCCTTCTGGTTAGCATTTCTGGAGTCGGGGAACAGAACAAGAATACTTTCTTCCTGGTCTATGCCTGAAAGGTAAAACAGGTCGTTATTCTGCCTGAACGGCATGGTTCCGTCGGCATTGGTCGGCATAATATCGTTGGAATGAAATATGGCGATGCTTCCGGGCTTAAGCTCCTTGATAAATTTCCGCCTGTTTTCAATAAAAAGCTCCTTGCCAATAGGTAAGTATTTCATTTTAGTTTATATTTTTATACATTAATTTAAACTGCATCATGTTAAGATCGTTCATTCTGGCAGTCCTGCTCATCTCAGCAGCTGATATTTCTTATTCCCAGGATAAATTCTGGGTTTTTCTGAAAGATAAAGATACCCGGAATTATGATTACCACCGTGCTTTAAGCGAGCAGTCGATTCAAAACAGACTACAGCACAATATACCATTAAGCCAGTTTACTGACATTCCTGTAAATCCCCAATATATTTCCATTCTTTCTTCACAGGGAGCAAAAATTGTTAACCTCTCCAAATGGCTGAATGCAGTTTCTGTACGTCTTTATCCTGAACAGCTGGAACTGATCCGCAGCAATGAATTTGTTGCTGATATAATTCCGATTGACAAAAGAGTAATGATCACGGGTTCCTGTACCGATCTAAAGCCCGAATATTTTTCAGTTGCGCTGAGCCAGATGCAGGGGCAGATTTTTGGCGATGATAAAATTACCGGTAGCGGCGTACAGGTAGGAGTTATTGACGCCGGCTATTACAAGGCACGCACCGATAAATACCTGATGCATATTTTTAATGAAGGAAGAGTGTTGGGACAGAAGGATTTTATCGACCCTACCCGTAAAGACCTGGTGGACGATGCGGCTACAGATTCCGACTACCACGGAAGAGTGGTGCTTGATATGATCAGCGGCTATGATCCGGTAGATAAAACTCAGGTAGGCATGGCAGTGAACGCGGATATTTTTCTTGCACGCTCCGAAAACGGAGCCAGAGAGTACCGCGGAGAAGAGGACAATTGGGTAAGAGCCATGGAATGGATGGACAGCCTGGGTGTGCGGTTGATTAATACTTCCCTGGGTTATGCGATCAAAATGGATGATCCCAAGGATAATTACAAGCAGCAGGACATGAACGGCAAAACGACCATCATCACCCGGGCGGCTCAGATCGCGGTGGATGAAAAGGGAATATTTCTGGTGGTATCTGCGGGCAATGAAGGCGATAACGATGAGTGGAAGATTATTTCTGCACCGGCCGATGCAGCCGGAGTTCTATCTGTAGGTGCTACCCGCGACAAAATCTGGGACCGCATTGCCTACAGCAGTATCGGACCTGATTTTCTTCCCTATATGAAGCCCAATGTTTCCTGTTATTCGCCGAATGGAACTTCATTTTCCGCTCCGGCAGTCACTGGTTTCGTAGCCTGCATGATGCAGAAAAACCCTTCCCTGAGCAACAAGCAGCTTTTCGATATTATCCAGAAAAGCGGTCATTTATATCCCTTTGGAAATAATTATATCGGTTACGGAGTACCTCAGGCAGGAAGGGTAAAAGAGCTGATGAATAATCCCGCTGCCACATTTGACAATGCGATTGAAAGAAGAGAGAAAGGAAGCAGTGTGACCCTGAAATTTCAGTGCGATGTGAATGAAACAGCCGTCATATTTTATAAAAAAAATGAGATCGTGGTGGCAGAACAGACCACTGCTAACGTCAAGAAAGGCAAGCTGAAGCTCAGAAGAAAAGAAGGGATAAACCGCAGCACGGTTGTCGTAGGTACGACGGTCGTGGAAGTTATCTGGAATTAATTTTTTAAGCTGAATGATTTAATGGATGAAGATTTTGAAATTCTCACGCTGAAGAATGGCATCAGGGTCATACATAAGCATGTTACGCACACCAAAGTGGCGCATGTCGGCTTTATTCTTGACGTAGGCAGCCGGGACGAACATAGGGAACAGCAGGGGCTGGCCCACTTCTGGGAGCACATGGCTTTTAAAGGCACCAAGAACAGAAAGTCTTTTCATGTAATCAACCGGCTGGAAGTGCTGGGCGGCGAGCTGAATGCGTATACCACCAAAGAGAAGATCTGCTTCTATGCCTCACTGCTCGATGTTCATTACGATAAAGCATTCGAGCTTCTGCAGGATATTACATTCAATTCAATATTCCCATCCAAAGAAATTGAAAAGGAAAGAACGGTAATCCTCGAAGAAATGTCGATGTATGAAGACACGCCCGAAGAAGCCATACAGGACAGCTTTGAAAATATTGTTTTCGGCGATCACCCGCTGGGCTATAATATTCTTGGCACCGAAGATACCGTCAAATCATTCAAGCGCTCTCATTTTAATAAATTCGTCCGGGAAAACTTTGATACTTCCAGGCTTATTGTTTCTTCCGTGGGCAATATACCCTTCAGTAAAGTGAAGGCTCTGGCAGAACGGTATCTGTCCAATATCCCGACGATACAGTCCCGGCATAAGAGGGTCTTGTTTAAAAAATACGCTCCCCGCATTGAGGAGAAAAAAAGACCCATCCATCAGGCACATTGCATGATGGGAGCACCCGCCTATGGTCTGATGGACGATAAAAGAATTCCATTTTACATGCTGGTAAACTTGCTCGGAGGTCCCGGTATGAATTCCAGGCTGAATTTATCGCTGCGGGAAAGGCATGGTTATGTATATTCGGTAGAGGCCAGCTACAATGCCTTTGTCGATGTGGGGCTGTTCTCCATTTATTTCGGTACCGAGCAGAAGCACCTGGAGAAAAGCCGTTCATTGGTTATGAAAGAGCTGAAAAAGCTCAGAGAAGTGCCATTGGGCGCCATTCAGCTGCATGGGTGCAAAGAGCAGATTATGGGCCAGCTGGCAATGAGCGAAGAGAACAAAGTAAGCTTCATGCAGATGATGGGAAAAAGTGTGCTGGACCTGGGCGAAGTGCAAAGCCTCGAAAGCATTTTCAAAAAAATCAAAAGCGTGAACGCCCGTCAGCTCAGACAGATCGCTAACGAAATATTCAGAGAGGACGAGTTCAGCGAGCTAACCTATCTTCCCGAATAGTATGGAATTTCTAAGTAAAGAACTTTCTTCATACATAGAAAAACACACACAAGGCGAAAGCGAACTGCTGAAAAAGCTCAGCCGCGATACCCAGGCCAATGTACTGATGCCCCGCATGCTGTCGGGCCAGGTGCAGGGTAGATTTCTTTCCATGGTTTCACATATGATCAGGCCCGAATCCATCCTGGAAATCGGTACTTATACAGGGTATTCAGCGATATGCTTATCGGAAGGACTTCAGGAAGGAGGAAAGCTTTATACCATTGATGTGAACGAAGAGCTGGAAACCATGGTCAGGAAATATTTTAAAGAAGCCGGACTTGAAAAGCGAATTGACTATATCATAGGCAATGCCCTGGAGGTGATCCCCGGGCTGAATAAAGATTTTGACCTGGTATTTATTGATGCCGATAAAGAAAATTATCTGAAGTATTATCACCTGGTGTTTGACAAGCTGAAGAAAGGCGGATACATCATTGCTGACAATGTTCTGTGGAGCGGCAAAGTGGCGGATGAAAGTAGTAAGATAGATAAGGATACCCGGGCACTTATGGATTTCAATGACTTCGTGCATCAGGACAACAGGGTGGAAAATATGCTGCTTCCTCTCAGAGACGGACTGATGATCTTAAGAAAATTGTAGGATGAACTATTTTGCACTCGTATTTTTTCTGGTAGCACCCTGGCTTTGCAAGGCTCAGGTTCAGATTCCGGCTGAGATGGACTTTGCCGGTATCAGACTGAAGCTTTCCGAACCGGTCAGGCGGGCTTTGAAAGCCGATGTGGAACTCATCACGAAGAATGCCAAATACTTTCAGGTAAAAGTTGAGCGGGCGGATATTTATTTCCCGATGATTGAAAAGATCTTCAGGGAAGAAGGTTTTCCCGAAGATTTCAAATACCTGGCCCTGCAGGAAAGCAGCCTGGTCGCCGATGCCGTCTCTTCTTCCAATGCCGTAGGTTACTGGCAGTTTAAAAAGGAAACGGCTCAGGAAGTCGGACTTCGCGTCGATAATGTGGTGGATGAAAGAAGGAACATCGCTGCCTCTTCCCGGGGAGCTATGGCTTATCTGAAAAAGAACAATGTTATTCTGAATAATTGGATTTATGCTCTCCTTTCCTATAACCTCGGACTCGGTGGCGTTAAATCACATGTCAAAGAGAAGTACCGCAACGCAACGATCATGCCGATCGATGAAGACATGCACTGGTATGTGATCCGCTTTCTGGCTCACAAACTGGCCTATGAGCATGCTATAGGAAAGAAGAGACCGGCAGTTGTTTTGCTGGAAGAAAAATCACGGGCGGGGAATTCGCTTTCTCAGCTTGCTCAGGAGAGGAAGATCGATCAGAATCTTCTTACTTCGTATAACTTATGGCTTTTTGCAGGACATGCGCCCACGGACAGGAAGTATTCATTTATTCTGCCGGTGGATAGCGGCAGACAGGTCGCTGTGCTTGAGGAGCCCGTGAAGGAAGTGAAGATCAAAGAAAATCATCACGAGGTAAAAGTAAAAACAGAAACGCAGGCAAAACCGAAGATTAAAAATTACCAGGATATTGCTGCCGCCAAAACGGAGCTTGAGAAGATTGGCAGCGATGTGCCTCTGCTCGTTACGATTAATAAGGTCAGAGCCATTCAGGCGGTAAAAGGAGATGATGTGTCGAGGCTGGCCCTGAGGGCCGGAATCAGGACCGTCGATTTTCTTTTTTACAACGACCTGAGAAAATTCGATCCTATCGTGCCAGGAGCATTTTATTATTTGCAGCCTAAAAAGAACAAAGCCCTGGTGCTGAAGCATACCGTAGAGCCCGGCGAGGACATGGCCTCGATTTCGCAGAAATACGGCATTAAGCAAAATGCCATCCGCAAAAAAAACAGAATGGATAAGAGAGAAAGTCTCG
>JBJMLY010000395.1:0-9693 GCA_045805025.1 Cytophagaceae bacterium
CCATGAGTGATATAGAAATCAGAAATAAAAAAACATATCGTTTGTCCGATTTATTATAAAACTGATATCCTGTGCATAGAACATTAAAAACAAAGAGAATGCCCATGGAAATTTCATTGCATCCGGAAACCATAATGATCTGAACGGATCCGATCAGTAAATAAAGGCTGATAGCCGCTTTACTACGGGAAGAAGTGATCAGATAAAGAATAATCACATAAACACCCATCATCAGATTAGGGAACTGGTAGGCGATGGAACCGGTAAACCAGAATATGCCTTGGCTCTGGCTTGGAAGATTGTACAGATAGAGGAACGTGATAATCAGCACCAGAAGAATGTGGTGGCCCAGGTCAATTGTTTTGAAGATGAATTTAACCAGGAAGTGAATGAGTACAGGAAATGCCAGTATGAGTATGAATATGCATAGCTGATATCCAAAGATGGTATTGTAAAAAATTGAGCGCCAGGTTAAAACCCAGCATAAAAAATAGCGGCCTGTCCACTTGACGTAGGCTTCATAAACTACATCTCCATGGCTGCCCAGCTGCAATGTTCGTAACGCAAAGGTAAAGTCATCGCCCGGAAGAGGGTGGCAAAAGAAGGCAAGGGTAAGATAAGGGCCTAAAACAATAGCCAGAAGGAAAAGATAAATAGCAATTTTTCTGTTCGTTGATATTTGGGGGAATATGTACATATTTATAAGTATCCGAAAATAAAAAAAGCTATTGTCTTTTTAAAAACAAGAATAAGTAATTTAATACAGAAAGGCAGAGATTTAATTTTAAATAAAGATATGACAATATATACATTTGATCTGAGCTTTCAATAGCTAAAACGTTCTTTGCAAATACCGGCCATTGAGTTCATGAGGTTCTCTGTGTTTTTTATGATGCAGAATAATCAGATTCAATGGCTGAGCGCTGAGAGAGCAACTGTCCGCCTGCTCTTTTTCTTCGAAGGAGCCAGGCTCCTAAGTAAAAAAAGGCTGGAAATGAAAAATGGCAGGAATGGGATTTTATACCTGACCAGGGTCCCGAAATTGGAAGTAGAGACGCCTATGGCAAAAGCAAAAGTGATAGAGAAAACAAGGGAAAAAATCAGGTAATCGTTATTTTTTATAACACCGAATACCTTAAAAATACCAACCTTCAGAATCGTTGTCAGAGTAAGGAGTAAAAAAAATAGGCTTTCAAAGGCCGATAGCTGAATGATGAGCTTAGTGGCCTCCCAAACATAAGGTCTGAACATAGTAACCCATATCGCGGCGGGAGCTTTTTCCAGGAAACCCTTAATAGAGCCGTCCATCGGCCCGAGATCATAACCCGATCCGTTTACCTCCGCACTTATGCTCAACAGATAGGAAGAGGTGTTCTGCGATGTTTCAATTATTTTATCAAAGCTGTATTTGTCATTTTCAGAAGAGATCTGCTCGGCGGCCATCAGACCCAATATGACGGAGCCTAAGAATAGTACCGGTCGAAGGAAAGCCCTTGTCGCTGAAGACTTGATCTGTTTGCTGAATATGGAAAAAAGCCATATGCAAATGGCGGGAATAAAACACAGGAGTATATAAATTTTCACGGAAAGTACTACATAAGTTGCCAGGCCGAGAATAATGAAGGACCGTTTAATAGTCACTTTTCTGATGAAAATATTTACAAAGGCATAGAATATCCAGCCAAGAGCACTTAACGTAATCGTATCTTTCAATATACCCGAGCCCCAGAAGAAGATGGATGGAATGAAAAATATAGAAATGGCGAATTGTTTATGCAGGTGAGGGTATAAGCGATAAAGGGTAAGAAACATGGCCCAGCCTCCGCTAAATGCAATCAGGGCAAAGAATACGGCGGTAACGGCATAGGTATGAAACCCAAATAAGCTGCAAATGCCGGCAAGCTTTACAATAAAATAGGTCGGCGGATCTTCATAAAATGGAATTACACTGGTATATTCGTAAGCTTCCGGAATAATCTCGTTGCCGCTGGAAAGAAAGAGTTGTATCGCCTCCCAGGGAGCTTCATACATAGCCTGATATAAATGTCCCGCTCCCATGAAGTAAATAAGCGTGTCTCCACCTTTGTAATAAAACTGGTAAACGAAGCCAAGGCAAAGGGCGCCGAAAATTTTTGAAACCAGAGCAGGAAAAAAGTATTTTCTGATGATCGGATCTTTTACCAGTTTGCTTCTTAAAATAAGCAGTACCGCGAAGATAATGATCAGATAGAATGGAGTAAGCAGGAGATCCTGTAAGGTCATGCAGATAGCACTTTTACTTAAAGATAGGAAGAATAACTCATAAATCGGGTACTTATTATCTTGCAAGGAATACTTAGCGGGCTCTGACAGAGACCTATAATTTTTTATTTTAAAAGCTTTTCAATAAATTACTATTCTTAAATAATTATGCGTAAAGCATTCTTCAAATTGCATAAAGTATGGAACTGATCAATATAAAATCATTACAGGAACGATTGCCGGAAATTAAAAAGGATTACCAGGCTAAAAGGCCTTTCCGGTTTGTGATGTTTGAAAATTTCTTTTCTCCTGAAGTGGCGGAGCAGGTCTATAAGAATTACCCTGCCATAGATTATGGCAAGTGGAACGGCACTACGTATATCGATCAGAAAAACAAATTTCAGAAAACGGATTTTGAGGAAGGGTCGGTCATGAAAAAACTTTTCAAGGAACTTAACTCCGAGGAGTTTCTGAACTGGCTGCAGCAGGTAACGGAAGTCGAAGATAAATTACTGGGAGATGAAGAACTGTTTGGCGGAGGATTGCACCAATCCATCAATGGAGCGTTTTTAAATGTGCATGTGGATTATAACATTCATCCGACGACCAAATACCACCGGAGATTGAATGTGCTGGTGTATATGAACAAAGACTGGAAAGAAGAATACGAAGGATATCTCGAACTCTGGGATCTGTCAGATGGCAAAAAGGATCTTCTGGGCAAATTCGCTCCCGCCTTCAACCGCTGCGTCATTTTCGAAACCAATGAAATTTCCTTCCACGGGCATCCCAAACCTCTGAAAACACCGGAGGGCGTCAACCGAAAATCAATTGCCACCTACTATTATACCAAAACCCGTCCGGCCCACGAGATCGCCTCGGATCATAATACCATCTATGTAAATATGGAAGGTGTATCCGGGCAAATCAAACGATTTACTTCCGGAGTGAAAGCATTTCTGGAGAGAATCAATAAGAAATAAGGGTAAATCACAGGCCTTACCTGCGGCTAGATCTTGTCTTCCTCTGCTGATTCTTTTTGTCCGGGCTTTTTATTTTCCCATTATAAGTTTTACCCGGGGGAGGGCATGTCAGACAATCATCATGTGTTGGGGTGACTATGGTGGTTTTATGATTGGCTTTATGACAGGAAGCCAGAAACAGCAGAGTTAAAGCGAATAGCAGGTTCTTCATAAGCAAGCTTTTACTGTTAGATGCAGAATCAAGCCAATTTCATAAATTTTTCTTAGAATTTATGCTGATAGAACGAATGGATTCCTTCGATAATATCGGAAGCATTAATAGAATATTCGCTATACTTTGCGGCTGCTGCATCTCCTGCGAATCCGTGAGTAAAAACACCAAGAATTGCCGCTTTATGCGGTTCGTATCCCTGTGCAAGGAGGGAAGTGATAATTCCTGTGAGAACGTCCCCACTGCCCGCCTTGGCCATGCCCGGATTACCGGTTGAGTTAAAATGAAACTCGCCTGCCGGGGTGCAAATTACCGAAAAAGCTCCTTTCAGAACAATACAGCATTTTAGTCTGATAGCCATTGTTTTGACTAGCTCAAGTCGGTCAAAATTATTTTCGGAAGGGCCTGCCAGTCTTTCAAATTCTTTTGGATGAGGTGTCAGGATGCTGTTTTCAGGTATTTTGTTCAGCAGTTCAGGGTTGGCAGCCAGGATATTCAAAGCACCTGCATCGATGACCAGGGGTATTTTAGTGCGGGCGAATAAATCTGCCAGCGCATCCCTTGTCGCTTCATTTTCCGATATCCCGGGCCCTATGGCGATAGCCGTATAACCGCTCAGCTCTGGGATTGCCGTAATCTGATCTTCCGACGGATCTGTCAGTACAATATTTTCGGGTACGCTGCTTTGCATAATTTCGTAGCCGCACTCTGGAATATACGTTTTACAAAGTCCCGCGCCGGTGCGCAGACAGGCTTTCGCTGCTAGAATTACCGCTCCGATCATTCCATAGCTTCCTCCTATAATAAGTGACTTTCCATATGTTCCCTTATGAGTGAATTTTCCGCGCTTGCGGAGCCATCCTTTAATCGTGTCTTCATCGGTATAAAAAAAAGGAGTTTCCGTTTTCTGCAAAAAATCCTTGCTCAGCCCTATATCCACCAGCTTCCATTCGCCGCAAAATTTTTCATTCTGAGGAAGGAAAAAGGCAAGTTTGGGCAATTGAAATGAAATGGTGACAGCCGGCTGTATGATCGCATTGCCTTTGGTAACCTGATCGGCAAAAAGCCCGGAAGCAATATCCACCGATACAATGGTGGCGCCGCTTGCATTGATGGCAAGAATGCAGTCGCTGAATAATCCTTCCGGTGGTCTGTTGAGGCCGGAACCAAATAGGGCATCAATGATTACATCGTCGGCCGACATGGAAGGAATATCGGATTTGCTGCCGATTATTTTTATGGCCGCGGATTTGCCGAGCCTGTCTTTGTTTATCTGAAAATCGTTGGAGTAAGCGGGGGATTTTATGATAAAAATTCTGGGTTCATACTGCCGCTGGAGGAGCAGGCGTGCAATAGCCAGGCCGTCACCTCCATTGTTTCCAGGGCCACAGAAAATAAATAGTTTCTGCAATGGTCCGAAATGCGCTTTGAACCATCCCGCAAAGGCCGAAGAAGCTCTTTCCATCAGATCGGTGGAACTGATAGATTCATTTCGGATGGTGAATGCATCAAGTTCTGCGGTCTGCCTGGCGCTAAGTATTTTCATATTTTTTGAAATGGCCGCTCTTAGCGGTCCACCTCTCCCATGACTATATCGATTGATCCTATTATGGCAATGAGATCGGAGAGCATCACTCCTTTAGAGATAGCAGGTAGTACTGAAAGGTTGACAAAAGAGGGTGATCTTCCTTTGCAGCGGAATGGAATATCGCTGGTTCCTCCGGCCCGGAAAAAGAAACCGAGCTCACCTTTTGGACTTTCACCCCGTATATAAAAATCCATAGCCTTCGGCCTGATCTTTTTTGGAACCAGCGCCTGAGGATCAAAATCCCGGGTTCTTTTATGCTCTCCCTGAAGTTTATCAAGGCACTGCTCTATGATTCTGATCGATTCGTAGCATTCAAGCACTCTCACCTGGGTGCGGTCCCAGCAATCTCCTGTAGTTCCCATTTCGCCCTTCCCAACCGGGATATCAAAGTCAAGCTGAGGATAGACGGAGTATCCGTCCACACGCCTCAGATCGTATTTGAGTCCGGAACCTCTGAGCATCGGTCCGCTGGCGCCATAGTTAATAGCAAGATCCAGCGGCAGCACTCCTACATTAGCGGTACGATGGATAAAAATTTTATTATCCATGATAATCTGCTGCAGCTCCTTCATTTTAGGTTTTAGATATTTTGCCAGATCGCGGCAGCGCTCTTCAAACCCTACAGGAAGATCAAAATACAATCCTCCGATCCAGATGTAGTTATACAGCATTCGTGCTCCGCTTAGCCACTCCAGAAGGCGGTTAATGTGCTCTCGGTCTCTCATGAGCCAAAGAAACGGAGCAAAGGCACCTACGTCGATCCCATAGGTACCTATGGCTACAAAATGAGACGCAATTCTGTTCAGTTCTGAAACCAGCACCCTTATGTATTCTATGCGTGGAGGAATATTCTTTTCTATGCCGAGCATTCTTTCTACGCCCATGACAAAGCAATGCTCCGAATTCATAGCGGCCATATAATCCATTCTGTCCACAAAAGGGATCACCTGGTTATAAGGCAGGCTCTCGGCATGTTTTTCGAAACAGCGGTGAAGGTAACCCAGATGGGGAATTACTTTTTCGACGATCTCGCCGCGGGTCAGAACCTCCAGACGAAGCACGCCATGAGTGGAAGGGTGCTGAGGCCCCAGATTGACCAGCATCTCGTCCGATTTCAGGTCTTCTTCACGGATTACCTGCGGCTCCGAGTTGCTCAGATGGCTCTTATCGTATTTATATTGTATTCCGTCGGTCGGCATGTCAGTGCATAGTGCCTTGTGCCCTGTGCTCAGGAGCAGGCTATATTAATCTTGATTATATTTTAATCTGCCATGAAGCATAAATGCTCTTTTTCAAGCACGGAGCACTATGCACAAAGCACTAATATTCTACCTTTATCCCATGATAATACTCCTGTTGCTTATAATCTTTCCGAAGGGGGTATCCTTCCCAGTCGGCAGGCAGCAATATTCTCCTCAGGTCGGGATGGCCTTCGAAGATAATTCCATACATATCAAAGATTTCCCGTTCATGCCAGTTAGCACTTCGCCAGAGGTCACTGATGCTGGGGATTGAAGGCATATTTTCTCCTTCTTTATTCCGTGTCAGGATACTTTTCAGAACTATATGATGATTAAAAGGAATCGAGTACAGATGATATATGACTTCCATAGTTCCTGCAGCTGGTCCGTTGTCCACGCCGCTTACACAGCTGAGAAAGTCAAAGAATGTTTTTTCGTTTTTATATAATTCTTCACAGACCTGATGAATGAATTCATTGGGAATAGTCAATTGTGGCTGGATCAGCCCGAAGTTCTCCCCAGCAATACATGTTGCCCCTAATTTGCCAATAAGAATATCTCTGATCTCCTGCGCCGTCATACTAGTATTGCTCTATCTTGATTTTAGATCTTTTTGCGAGAATTTTCTCCAGTGCTTTAGGTTCCATACTGCTTTCGGTCCTGATCTTTTCCTGTAGCTTTAAAAAACCACCGATAAGAGTTTCGGGTCTTGGCGGACAGCCAGGTACATAGACATCCACTGGTATGATCCTGTCCACTCCCTTCACCACATGGTAACCATGCTGCCAGTAGGGGCCGCCGCAATTCGAGCAGGAACCCATCGATATTACATACCTGGGTTCAGCCATCTGCTCATAAAGTCTCTTGATCCGGTCGGCCATTTTAAAGGTGACAGTTCCTGCCACGATCATAACATCCGATTGGCGTGGAGAAGGTCTTGGGAATATTCCGAATCTGTCCAGATCATAGCCGGAAGCGAATGTAGACATCATTTCGATCGCACAGCAGGCAATGCCGAATCCCATGGGCCACAGCGAGGAGAGCCTGGCCCAGTTGATGACATCATCAGCTTTGGTGACGACTATGCCCCCTGATTGAAATTTATGATCTGATAAGCTTACCATGTTGTTTTATAAAATGCTCTGTCCGGCTTTTCCCTGCGGGCTATCGTATTTTTTATTGATTTCCTCGTAAAGGCTTTTTGGTACCGGCGACTGGAATTGCTCTGGTTCAGGCTCTGGTTTAACCCATTCCAGAAAACCCTTTACCCAGGCATACGCCAGGCCCAGCCCAAGAATTCCGATAAAGATAAATACTTCCGAAAGTGAGAACCACCCCCACAGGCCATTAGTTTCAGCAATCAGTTGTTTGTTTCCAAAAACGACACTCCAGGGGATGAGAAATACAATTTCTATTTCAAAGAGAATGAATATCAACGCAACAATGTAAAATCGCGGGTTAAATTGAGTCCAGGCATTGCCGACAGCCTCTTCTCCGCATTCGTAGGATGAAAGCTTTTCTTCATTCGGTCGTTGCGGTCTTAAAAATTTACCCACTGTTAGAATGGCAAGCACAAAAAGTATGGCACCGATGATAAAAAGAAGGATGAATCCAAAGTCCGAATAAAGCTTTTCCTGCATGTTTTCTCTTGGTAGGTTCATTGATAAATAGATGAAGCCTAACTGAACCCAAGTTACAAAAGATCAATCAATGTCCTTCAATGGCTGAGAAAATAAAAGAAATGTGTCTTATAGTGTAGTGGAAGGTATTAATGATTGATAACGCCATTCCTGATCAGGGAAAGGATGAAGGAAAAAGTGACCGACCAGAAAAGCGCGCTCAGGAACATGTAGAAATAGATTTTTCTCCTGGATTCCCCGAAGGAGTTGGCTACAATGGTTCCTCCTATAGGGCTGAAAATAATGGGTGTAAGGAATGCTACGCCTTTCATTCCGTAGTTTCTCCAGATTTTCACCTTTCTTCTGTTCTTTTTCGTGAAAAGTTTCGGGTTTTTATTGAAGATCCGGAAGAGCCAGGAGTTTGAACCGTCTCCCAAAAGTGTAGTAAACAAAATAACACTGCTCATCATACCCAGGCAGGTAAATAAGGCAGTTTCCCCAAAGCTTAGCCCTGAATTTATTCCCAATAGCGGCCCCCCTATGAACTTAAGCATGCTTAAGCCATATACAGCAAGATATTTTAATGCATTTTCAAACATTATTTCAGAGGGTGGAACCATTGTTCTCTCAAATGTAACGATGCTATTGTATTTCTGGTTCAGTGATACCGAAATATATTCACATTCAGAATTTAGTCCTTCAAATGGTCGCTGAGGGACGCTTAAAGCTTGTTCTCTTTCTTCTCCAGAGCGAGCTTTATTACATTTTCATACATGGATCCCCAATGTTTCCAGCTGCCCGAGTTGCCAAGGGATTCATTGTGGAAAATAAAGGTAAAGTTGCCGCCCAATAATTTTATTTCATTTGCGATCGGTGTCAGAAAGGGAATTACTTCTTTGGACCTCATTCTCAGATAGCGTTTCAGCGTAGTGTCCATCACTGTAAAAGGGAAAATCTTTAATTCAGTTACCTGATTTTTCTCCAGATCGAAAAAGAAAAAAGGACTGCAGGTACCTGCTCTGAAACCTACTTTAGAAGCATATCCCATCGAATAGTCTTCTTTAATTCCGATTTTGTTGAGTAATCGGTAAGTGTGAGGAATATTGATTTTAACGTAGTGCTGCCGGCTTTTGGTCACAGGCCTTTGAAGAATAGCTTCCAGTCTTTGCTTTTCGTCCAGAACCCTTTCTTCATTTTCAGATGAATCGTAAGAGGGATGAAGGCAAACTTCTCCATTTTTATCCAGCGTTTGAATAAGAGTAATATAATGCTTATTGGTATGTGATATATTATTGTTGTGTGGCCCGGGATCGCCGACCATTACAAAATATTGAGGTTTTAAATTGTATTTTTTATGAATCTGACTCTGCTGCTGATAAGTATCATAAGGATCTTTGCTGATACCCGTCAAAACTTTTACTCTTTTGGTAAATCTCCTAAATTCAAATTTTACGAGATGCCCCAATAAAGCCATGCTGTTTCTGCCGACTCCTTTATATTTGTAAGCGAAAGCATTGTTGATGTCAATGGTGGGAGTAAATATATAAGGGCTCGGGAAAAATTCAAGATTAAGACTGTCTGCAAGAATTTTTTTAAGATGACCGGCCCAGATATTGACAATAGGCCGGTCCAGAAATCCCCCCTTGAAATTTATACTGTCCTCGGCGGAGAATCTTCCATGATGGTCTTTAATGTGGGGAAGGTATTCAGCGTATCTTGATACCAGATAGAAGCTGCAGGCGAATGGATCAAACGGCAAGGCGCTTCCGTTATTTACCGGAAAAAATACTTTGTGGTCGTTCCAGTTTGA
>JBJMLY010000396.1:0-8425 GCA_045805025.1 Cytophagaceae bacterium
ATCAGGCCCGGGCTGAACATTAAAGGCGGTCTGGCTTTTGAACTGGGCAAATACGGAGGCGGCATCAGCGGTATTGAAGTGGGAGGCCTGCTGGAGCTCTTTCCAAAAAAGGTTATCCTGATCCCGGAAGCGGGAAATAAAGCTGTTTTTTCTTCCGTGTACATCAAGCTTTATTTCGGCTTGCGGGAATAACAAGCGATTCATTTTCAGCTGGATCGCATAAGCCGCCTTTCCAATTTCCTTATACGAGCAAAAAATCGTAAATTTATAGACAATCTTTTTAGCGACGATGATAGAGCTTCCTGTAATTCCCTCAGAAAACAACAGAAGAACCAAGCCTGACTGGCTGCGGGTAAAGCTTCCTGTAGGAAAAGAGTATGCCAAGGTAAGACAGCTGGTGGATCAGTATAAACTACATACCATCTGTGAAAGCGGCAATTGCCCCAATATGGGTGAATGCTGGGGAGCAGGTACAGCCACATTTATGATCCTGGGAAATGTATGCACCCGGAGCTGCTCATTTTGCGCTGTGGCTACAGGCAAGCCTAACGAATACGATACAGACGAACCGAGAAGAGTGGCTGAAGCCGTGAAGCTGATGAGCGTAAAACATTGCGTGCTTACTTCAGTAAACAGAGATGAGCTTAAAGACAGAGGTGCTGAAATCTGGTTCCAGACCGTCGCTGAAATTAAAAAGACTTCTCCTGAAACAACCATCGAAACACTAATTCCCGATGTAAAAGGAAACTGGGATGCCTTGATCCGTATGATCAGCGCCGGACAGGAAGTGGTTTCGCATAACATGGAAACCGTAAAAAGACTTTATAAAATGGTGAGGCCTCAGGCCAAATACGAAAGAAGCCTGGAGCAAATCAAAAGAACGAAGGAATACGGACAAAGAACCAAGTCGGGGATTATGCTTGGTCTGGGCGAAACGCAGGAAGAGGTTTTCGAAGCCATGGACGACCTGGCCGCAAACGGACTGGATATCCTTACGCTCGGCCAATACCTGCAGCCGACCAAACTTCATATTGAAATTGCTGAATTCATTCATCCCGACAAATTCGCAATGTACAAAGAGGAAGGTCTGAAGAGAGGACTAAAATATGTGGAATCGGGCCCGCTGGTAAGATCCTCTTACCACGCTGAAAGGCACGTGAATGTTCCTAAGTAAGCTTCAATAATGATGGAATTTTTGCCTTTCACAAAAATTATGGGCCTTTAAGTCTATTCATGGAATTCTCCAGAAAAAAGATTTTTTTGATTGGCGGTCTCTGCTATTTATCGCTGGGGATACTGGCGGCCATCTTTTATAAAGAGCGGACGATCATGTTCGATATGTCCCTGCACACTTTTTATATTCTTAAAACCAGCGACTTCGCCATTCAGTGCCAGCGGTTCGGTGCCGCAGTGACTCAGGTATTCCCACTGCTGGCTTCCAAAATGAACCTGCCATTACCTCAGGTTTTGCTGCTGTATTCACTGGCCTTTGTCATTTGGCATTTCATCGTTTTCATGCTCTGCCTGTTCTTTTGCAACAGCCGACCTATGGCCATTGTAACGACATTATTTTCGGTACTGATCACAGCCAAAACTTTTTACTGGATACAATCGGAGCTGATTCAGGCAATCTGTTTCCTGATTTTTTTCTTTGCCTATCTGCTTAAAAAAAGAGAACTGAAAAACTTTTCTATACCTGAAATTATACTGACCATCGGGCTGCTCATAATAGCTATCTACTTCCATCCTCTCATTCCGATGCTCTTCCTGTTCCTGGCTCTTTACTTCTGGCTGCGGAAGGACCATCTGATCAGTGATCAGCTTCTGCTTTCCTCGGTTCTTTTGCTGGGGCTGATTTTACTGGTGAAGAATACGGCATTTAAAACGCCTGACTATGACGCTTTACAATACAACTTACTGGATAACTTTATAAAACTATTCCCCGATTATTTCACCATTGATGTAAGCAGAAATTTTATAGAGTATTGTTTAAGCGATTATTATTTTCTGCCGATTCTTCTCCTGGTCAACTCACTGGTATATTTCAGACAGAAAAAGTATCTCCTGCTATTATTTCAGGTATGCTCCTTCCTTGGCATGCTGTTCCTCGTTAATATAACGCATTATCTATGGCATCCCCAGTTTTACATGGAGAGTCTTTATCTTCCCCTGGCTTTAGCGGTGATTGTTCCTTTTGTTTTTGATGTGCTTCCGCTTATACAGAATAAAAACATCACCTATGGGATAATCATTCTTATACTCGCTATAAGAATTCCGCACATTGCTCTTACTCATAAGCTCTTTACGGAAAGAATACACTGGTATCGGAATTTATTAAGTAAAGTCAACGATCTACCACAAAAAAAACTGATACTGCCTACGTTGGTAGAGCCTCTGGATACAATGCTGATGAACTGGGGTTCATCCTATGAACTTCTGATTCTTTCTTCCCTTGAAAATCCGGATTCAGCGAAGTGCATCATCATTGAAGATAATCCTGAAAGACTGAGACCTGAATTGTATAGAAATAAAGCATTATTCACACCTTGGGAATTTACTGAGTTTAATTATTTGCCTCACCATTATTTTCATCCAACAGATACTTCCTGTTACAGGATCCTCACATTGGAAGAATTTAAAAAATAGCTTAAGAGAATCTTCTGCTTTCAGAAGATTCATAATTATATATTAGTAATACAAACCAGTTTCTTATGAATGACTTCAATTCTTTTATCCGTACTGTAGCCATCACTGTGGTATCCGCATTTATTATCGCCTTAATGCTTATGTTCTGGCGCCTCTGGCCGATATGGCTGCTCCTGCTGATCGTTCCAACCGGAATTTTTTATTTTAATGCCTACAGGAAAACACACAACCCCGAAGGAACCGGCAGCTTCTTTACCGAAGTAATGATATGGCTCCACTCTTCCTCCTTTAAATCTTTTGTGAGAAAAATGATCCTTTACGGACTTGGGATAATTCTTTTTGTCGTAGTTCTGACAATTGGTATCTCTATGTTTGCATCTTCCATCTACAAAGAAGAGGAAACCGAAAAGAAATGCCTTAGCGCCGTGGAATACCTGAACAAATACAAATCCCATTCCGCCAGCTTCCCGGCAGATCTTGAAAAGATGACCGGTAATAGTCCGGTAAGACGCGAATGGATCCAAGACGGCTGGGGGAATCCTCTTAGCTATACCATCACAGAAAACGGAAATAATTTTCTGCTTCAGTCAAAAGGGAAAGATGGAAATCTGAATACGGAGGATGATTTGAAATTTAATAAAAATGGAAAAATCAGTCGATAGTCTATAGTCAATAGCCGACAGTCCACAGACTATAATTTCAGAATCAGATTTGACAACTTTTAAAAAGTTATCAAATCTTCCTATAAAACATCCATATCAAATAAAAAACAGTCCACAGCAATTACTTTACCGTGGACTGTCGACTGTGGGCTATGGACTTCTAAACTAAGCTACCACTTCTTTCATTTCATTAACAAACTCCTCCATCGGCAGACAGCTGCAGACCAGATTTCTGTCTCCATAGGCACTGTCGATCCTTCCTACTGTAGGCCAGAACTTGTGGCTCTTCACCCAGCTTAACGGATACACCGCTTTTTCGCGGGTATAAGGTTTATCCCAGTTATCGGCAAGCGCCACTTTCGCAGTATGCGGAGCATTCTTGAGTACGTTGTTCAGCTTATCAGCCTTTCCTGTTTCGATTTCTTCTATCTCTTTACGAATGGAGATCATCGCTTCACAGAATCTGTCCAGCTCTTCTTTGGATTCACTTTCTGTCGGTTCGATCATCAGCGTTCCGGGAACCGGGAAAGAAACCGTTGGCGCATGGAAACCATAATCCATCAGTCTCTTGGCAATATCTTCCACCTCTACGCCATTGGTATGCTTAAATGCACGGCAGTCAAGTATAAATTCGTGAGCACATCTTCCATTGCTGCCTGAATACAGCACAGGATAAAATTTATCCAGCTTCGCCTTCATGTAATTGGCATTCAATATGGCTGTTTTGGTGGCTTTGGTTAAGCCATCGCCCCCCATCATGGAGATATAAGCGTAAGAGATCGGAAGAATGCTGGCACTTCCCCATGGAGCGGAAGAGACAGCACTGAGCACTTCCCTGTCACCTATTTTTACCACGGAATGACCGGGCAGATAATTCACGAGATGTGCCGCTACGCCGATAGGACCAACGCCAGGTCCACCACCACCGTGAGGAATGCAGAACGTTTTATGGAGATTCAGGTGACAAACATCGGCACCGATGGTTGCCGGGCTAGTCAATCCGACCTGAGCATTCATATTTGCACCGTCCATATATACCTGTCCGCCATGATCATGAATAATCTTACAAATATCCTTGATGCTTTCTTCAAATACGCCATGCGTGGAAGGATAGGTTACCATCAGACAAGCCAGGGTATCTTTATATTCTGCTGCTTTTTGCTTCAGGTCTTCGATCTCCACGTTTCCTTTTTCGTCGCACTTTACCACCACCACTTTCATTCCCACCATCACGGCGCTGGCCGGGTTTGTGCCGTGAGCCGAAGAAGGGATCAGCGCCACATTTCTGTGCCCCTGACCTTTTGCCTTATGGTAAGCATGGATGACAAGCAGACCCGCATACTCACCCTGGGCACCGGAATTAGGTTGCAGAGAAACGCCGGCAAAGCCGGTAATCTCGCAGAGCCATTTTTCAAGATCCTTGAACAAGGTCTGATATCCTTCTGTCTGATCCTTCGGAGCGAATGGATGCATCTGCCCGAACTCAGGCCAGGTAACCGGTATCATTTCAGTCGTAGCATTCAGCTTCATCGTGCATGAGCCCAGAGAGATCATGGAATGTACCAGAGAAAGATCTTTGTTCTCCAGATGTTTGAGGTACCTCAGCATCTGATGCTCTGAATGGAAGCTGTTGAATACCGGATGCGTCAGATAAGGAGTTTTTCTCTTCAATTCTTCCGGATAGGTAACCTCTATATTCTTCTGAGCTTCCTCGAGCGCCTTGTCGTATGTTTTGCTCGAAGCTTCGGCGAAAACCGCCAGTATTTTCTTCAGGTCATCCAGGTCGGTGGTTTCATCAACCGAAATGCATGCGTAAGAATCCATGAACCTGAAATTCAGTCCGGCTCTTTCGGCCAGCATTTTGATGGTATCTTTTTTATCGACCAGGATCTTGATGGTATCGAAATAATTTTTGTTATACTGTCTGTATCCTATCAGCTCCAGCGATTTGGTCAGCACCTTCGCCATGCCGTGCACCCTTTCCCCGATCGCCCTTAATCCTTTAGGACCATGATAAACTGCGTAGCTTCCGGCAATCACTGCCAGCAATACCTGTGAAGTACAGATATTCGAAGTGGCTTTTTCGCGGCGGATATGCTGCTCACGGGTCTGCAGCGCCATCCTGTATGCTTTATTACCCTGTGCATCTACCGATACTCCGATCACTCGGCCGGGAATATGTCTTTTGTATTCTTCGCGTGTAGCAAAGAAGCCCGCATGCGGACCGCCAAATCCCATGGGGACGCCAAAGCGCTGGGAAGAACCGACTACCACATCCGCCCCCATTTCTCCCGGTGAGGTAAGCATCGTCAGTGCGAGCAGATCTGTTCCGATCGCCACTAATATATTTTTTGCATGAGCGGCGGCAATGAATTCTTTCTGACTATAGATCAGGCCCCACGAGTTGGGATACTGAACATATACCCCGAACACATCGGGCCTGTTGAAATCGATCGGATTCAGGTCTCCAATGTGCAGCTTAATGCCAAGAGGAAGCGCCCTGGTCTTTAAAAGGTCGATGGTCTGAGGAAAGCAATTCTCGGAAACCATATAAACGTTTGCGTCTTTTTTATCTGCTTTTCTCAGATTATAAAGCATCGTCATCGCTTCAGCAGCGGCGGTTCCCTCATCCAGCAGTGAAGCGTTGGCCATCTCCATACCGGTAAGATCGGCTATCATTGTCTGAAAATTAAGCAGAGCCTCTAACCTTCCCTGAGCAATCTCCGCCTGGTAAGGAGTATATGCCGTGTACCAGCCCGGATTCTCCAGAATATTTCTAAGGATTACGGGAGGTGTAATGGTGCCGAAATAACCCTGACCGATATAGGATTTATATATCTTATTTTTTGCAGCCAGCTGTTTGAATTCTTTGAGAAAATGAAATTCGGTTTTTGCAGCCGGCAGGTTCAGCGCATTTTTCAATCTGATAGACGCCGGCACTGTTTGTCCGATGAGCTCATCCAGGCTGGAAGTGCCTATTGTTTTAAGCATTTCCTGAAGCTGTTTTTCATCAGGACCTATATGCCTTGTTTCAAATTTCTCTCTGTTCAGGTTGATCTGCATAATGGATAAAAATCTTAAATGATTATTCTATACAAAGTTAAACAAAAAAGAACCCTGAATAAATCCCTGAAAGGCTATGTGGATAAATTATATATTCTATTATCAACTAGAATGTATCTTCCCGTCTCTCCTCTTCCAATGGTCTTAGATTTGATTAAAGAACCTTAAAGCCTACCAGAAACCTCTCAATTGTTCCTTCCTCTAACTTGCTTTTGCCTCGGGGGCGGCGGCCCCCTTATCACTTCCTGCGCTGTGAGAAATCCGCACAAACCCACGTCGTCCGCCCCGGCGGACACTAAGTTCCTCAAGGCGCCTCCAGTGATAATTGATAAAGAAAAATGATAAAAACGACGATGACTATAACACATTTACGACACAGCATAGAGGTTAGCAGCCTTATTTCAGCTTAGGTTTAGCTAGGGCTGTGGGGCTGAAATACAGCTGCGTTCTCTATGCTCGCCCAGCGGGCGTGGAGCGAAAAACTCTGGTAGAGAGAAAGAAATGCAATTTTTAACAGAAATTAAATGAATGATTTTCTCCTGCCTTTTAATACCTATTAATTACTCATAATTATTGCCGGATGGGTTATTATTTCTAATTTTACCTTTCTATGAAAAAGTCAATTATTTCCTGTTGTTTAATCTTCAGCAGCCTGCTCTCTCTGGCCCAGAAAGACGGTATAGCTGAACAATATGGCCAGACGATCACACCCAGGGATCTTTCCAGACATCTTCATATACTTGCCTCCGACAGCATGGAAGGACGTGAGACCGGGTATAAAGGTCAGAAAATGGCAGCCCGGTATCTGGCAGAACAGTTTAAGCTGGACGGACTGGAACCGGTCGTGAAGACAGACAGCGGACTAAGCTATTTTCAGAAATTCGGACTGGTAAAAAAAGAATGGGGCAACGTTACGCTTTCCTTCAAAAAGAAGGAGAAGACCTGGCTGCAAGACTTTTATGCGTATGGAGATGTAAGCACCGAAGAAACGCAGAAGATGAAAGTAGTATTTCTGGGCTATGGAATTGACTCAGAGAAGTATTCTGATTATTACAATGAATTTGCCGGACAAAAAAATGCACAGCCGCTTAACCTGAAAGGCAAGGCGGTGATCATTTTCATGGGAGAACCTGTGATCAATAAGATTTCCCTCGTCAGCGGGGACAGCATTATTTCGGACTGGGCCAATGACTGGAGAAGAAAAGCGGCGACAGCAAAGGCCAAAGGAGCCAGTCAGGTCTTTATCGTGGTCGGCAAAACAGACGATGATTTCAACAAAAGACTTGCTGTGCTCAAGCCTCACCTTGGCGCACCCACGCTAGGATTTACTCATAAACAGCGGGGAGGATCCGCTTTCTTTATTCCCATTTCGCTCGCGGCAGAAATGCTCAATCTCAAGCCTGATTATTTTCCAAAAATTCTAGAGCTCAGGGCGAAAAACCTGACTACGTTCAAAACCAAGTTCCCCTATCCCGCTACGCCCACCGGAGTCATAATTAAGGTCAATGTGCCGGTTAAAAAGACGCCTGTCAGTACGGAAAATGTGCTCGGCTATATCGAAGGATCCGACAAAAAAGAAGAGCTGATCATCCTTACCGCTCATTATGACCACATAGGAAAAGAAGGCGATAAAATTTATTATGGAGCAGACGACGACGGCTCGGGAACCGCAGCTCTGCTCGAGCTGGCGGAAGCATTCGGCAAAGCCAAAAAAGAAGGGAACGGACCCCGCCGGAGCATACTCATCATGCCGGTAACCGCCGAAGAAAAAGGACTGATGGGCTCCGAATATTATACCGACAGGCCTGTCTTTCCTCTGAAGAATACGATAGCCGATCTGAACATAGATATGATCGGCAGGCTGGACTCTGCCCATCTCCGGAATGCCGATTATGTATACCTCATCGGCAGCGACAAGCTTTCCTCACAGCTTCACACGATCAGCGAAGAGACCAATAAAATGTATACGAAGCTGCAGCTGGATTATACCTTCAACAGGCCCGATGATCCGAACCGCTTCTATTACCGTTCAGACCATTACAACTTCGCCAAGA
>JBJMLY010000397.1:0-9380 GCA_045805025.1 Cytophagaceae bacterium
TTGCCTGGGCATTTGCTCTACCTGAAAAAAGCAGCGTTGCTGCGGCAAGAATCGTTGTGAATAATTTTGATTTTTTCATCGTTTAAAAAAGTTTGGTTTAAAAAATTAATAGGTAAAGATACTATTAAAATCGACAAATTAACGTTTGATTTCGACAAGAACTTATTTCGTCAAAAATAAAAAATAAGCATTTTGTCCAAAATATGAGAAGTCTGAAAGGGTACAAGCAAAATATCAAGTAGTGAACCCGGCAGACAAAAAAAGAAAATAATTATCAGGAAATTTTCAGGGTAATGTTTCGAAAAGAAATGTCTTAACTATGATTGAAATTATCGGATTGATTATGATCTGACTCAGCTGGGGAAGATTATAATTAAGAAAGAATTTTTAGAATCCATTGGAGAAAATCTTCTGCCGGATGAAAAAAATTTTTCCCTGAATAAAAAAGCATTTACTTTGCGGCCAGCTATGGAAAAGAAACTTTTAATGGGTTTCGTCGGTATTTTTATGCTTCTTGTCTACCCGAAACCCTGTTCTCCCGAACAAACTTATTATCTGCCGGTCAGTGCCATTATTCAGAATTCCGATACCGGAGAGCTGAATGAAGAGCAAAAGAACCTATTGCGGCAGGAGCTGGAAATCTATCAGGCCAGCTTTGAGCCGCTCAAACAAACCGATCTGAAAGCCTGGTCTGAAAAAGTGAAGGAACTGTTCAGGAAGCTTTCTCAAGGTTTGACCATTTACAACCTCTCTCAAAGAAATCCGGATCTGAAAAGCAAGGTGCGGGAGTTTACAGAAAAGACAAAGGTCGATGTATACATTCTTTCCTATGTGGAAGATGCTTTCCTCAATAATATTTTTTACCGGCTTGCGGAAGCCCGCTATGATGTCATTAAAAAGGCTCATGTAAAAATGAAATACAGATTTCAGAAAAATCCAGCCGACAGCAGCAGCAAATTCAGCGTGAAGCTTGAGCTGGTATATGATTCTGCCCTGGTAGCTCTTCTGAAAACAAAGCTGGCGAATGGTTATAAAGAATATTCAGACCTTACCCTGGAAGCAAGCGCCAATAAGGAGCTTGAGAAAGCCGGCATCCAGGATATTTTCTCCGATGCCGCCGCTGAAAACACGGCTCTGGAACCTACAGCCGAAGATATACTCGATAAGCTCGCCTCCGCCAATGTCGAAGCCGAAGAGGAAGATTATCTATTGGTCAACATATGTGACAGCCTGGTAAAAGATGAAAAGATCTATTACTGGAAAAAAGATTGTGTGCTCAAAGTTCAATTGCTTAACAAGGATACAGTGAATGAGAAAGAGATTACGTTGACGTTGAAGATGAATGTGACCGATGACAAAAAAGATCAGTCCTTCTCTTTTGTTATTAAAAATTTTAATGCCTGGAATAAACTGGGAATAGATTCATTACATGAAGGAAAATACACCTTGACTGCTACTGTTAATAAAAAACCTCAGAAGAAAATTTTCTATCTGAGAACTAACAAGCCGGATTATGCATGTACAAAATGTGGAAGAGATTTAACAGTCACATTAGAACGGCTGGAGAGTATATTTCCCAATAATAAAAAAATAACAAGTGCGGATGCAAGTCTTTTTACAAAAGCTCTAAAAACCGCCGGATTCAATACTTGCAAAAAACAGGTTCATTTCTTTTCTCAGGTCAGATGCGAATCGGCCAACTTTACTAAGTTTAAAGAATCAGCTGAATACTCATTACCCAGATACCTTGTTGTTTTTTACAAAAATTGTAATGTAAAAGACCTTTTCAATCAATCATTCTGGGATAACAAAACATACAAAAAATACTTCTTTAATAAAGTCTATGAATTTGATACTCTAAGCAATCAAACCAAATATTTGACTAAGGAAATAAAAACACATAAATGGGTTCCGGTCTGCGTAGGATCAATAAAGGAAAGCAAAGACACCATACAATGTCCTATATCATTCTCTCCTCCTTCAAAAAAACAAAAGGGTTCTTACATCCTGGTATCTTACTCTGAAGCTCAAAAAGCTGAAATACAGGAAAGACTATTTAGTCTTACATATGCAAATATGTTAGGAAATGGAGATTCAAGCACTCACGACGGATATAATTTTTTTGGTAAAGGAGCTATCCAATTGACCGGGAAAGCTAATTATAAAGATGTTTCACTTACAGCAAACAAGATCTATGGCACCAATTATGATTGGGTGAAAAATTACAATGAGATCACTGAAAAAAGAGAGTCTATTATTTATTCTGCAACTGCTTTTTTTGTATTTAAAATCAAAGATCTGAATACAATTGACAAAAGTAATGTTACACAAATTACCAAATTGGTAAACGGTGGGAGCAATGGTCTTAATGAAAGAAAAGAATTTTATAATGATATTATTGACACAGACTTATATGACTGTACAATTTCTAAGGACTAAACTATTTATAGTATTATTATTAATGGCAATGCTTGACACATTGGGACAACCAAATGCATGCAACCGCGAAGTCAAAATAAAAAAATATGAAAAAATTTTGATTAAAGAAGTTTGTATCCCTACAGGTTATATAATATACTATATTGACACAGATGCAAGAACTATTGACATTGATGGAGATGGTTTACAGGATTTTATTTTTGATTGGGCAAAAAAAGAAAGGGCGGAAGGAGACACCAATTTTATTACCGCATTCCGAATGAATCAAGATTCTACTTTTAGCTTTCTCAAAACCTTCAAAAATATTCTTCCGCTTGATCTTGATAGCTATGATCAACCTTCCCAAAATTCTCATTATTCCAAAGTTTGGAGTGAATGCTATGGCAGAACATATCCTTTAAAATATCTAGAGTTCAAAAATGGCATTATTACTCTTAATATTACTACTGAAGCTATTTCTGGGCTCATTTTAGAATATAAGTATTCTAAAGAAAAAAATAACTGGATACTTAAAAATATTATAGAATATGTCGATAATCCACAAAAAGGACGAATTATAGAACCCTACCCGATGCCCGAAAAAGAAGAGACTATCGACGATTTTTCATATGAAAAATATCTTTGTCCTGAAAGTCTTATCAAAGAGTAAATTCCACCAGCTATGGAATCTTTCTTTGAGGGAGTGCAGTATATAACTGCGCTCCTTATTTTTATACTCCAAAACCTATAAGGTTTCCAGGATTCCGGTCGGATTTGAACAAATACTTTTTTCCTCGCTCAGAAAGCAATTTTCAAATCTTTAAAACCTTATAGGTTTAGGTGCCAACTTCTAATTTTTCGTTCCCCAACCACTCAATTTCTCTTTCTTTAAGCCCTGGTACTATTCCCGAAGCCCGTTTGTTATAAAGTCGAAGTGGCCTGCATTGAGAATGTTGTGTCCTTACAGACTGCTTTTAAGACTCCTCGCTTAGCTGGTCGGGAGTCTTATTTTTGTTACACCATGATCGCACAGATTAAAAAATTACACAGATTAAAATGATAATTGGGAAATGAGTATATTTAGAATTGGGGTATTATATAACACCTTCTACTTCGACTCCCTAAGCAGGATAGAAGGGGAGAAAGCCCTTAAAAAATATGTTCAAAAAGTTCAAACCTTCGAATCCCAGAAAAGCGGACATCTCTCCTCTCAAGGATGTGATCAATGATCTTTTGAAGGCTTACAAGCTTACGGGCAAATACAACGAAACGCATATCATCGCTTCCTGGGAACGGATCATGGGGGCGCCTATCGCCAAAAGAACCACCTCGCTCAACATCAGCAATAAAAAAATGTATGTAAAGCTGAACTCGGCTCCTCTCAAACAGGAACTGAGCATGTCCAAAACACGCATCGTGGAATTGCTGAACAATGACCTGGGACAAACCGTCATCGAAGAAATTATATTCCTGTAAGCTTGAAATCCATACGCAGAAACCTGCTTATTCTTTTTTCTCTCCTGCTGCTGACCTTCCTTTTCAAAGGCAGCATCTATCGATTCTTGTTCAGCTATCGCAGCATTGGCCAGCGGAGCGAATATCCTATCACCAGCCGGGAACTTTCTTCTCAAATCGAAAATCAGATCAAAGAGGAGAAGCCTAAGGACGTGCAGGAAATTATTTCACTTGCTCTCACGATAAGCTCCGGTTCCCTTTCTTTCAGCAGCGCCTCCGGCAATCCGCTCAACCCAAACAGTCTGCCTCCCGGGAGCTCAACGCATTGCATTGGCTATTCTGCCTATTTCAATACGGTCTGCAATTACCTGCTGCGAAAATACGGCTACGCCTCAGTATGGAAATCCACCCAGCAAATCGGAAAGATCCGTTTTGCAGGTATAGATATTCACCAATTCTTTAATTCCGCTTTCTTTGCGGACCATGATTACAACATCATCCAAAACAGCATTACCGGCGAAACCTTGGCAGTCGACCCAAGCCTGCATGATTATACGGGAATTGAATTGGTGGATTAATCCGCAATAGGCTCTGAAGAAGTGAATGAATCCTTATTTTCTCTGGGTTAATTCGTATATTTAGAATCCGGCTTTCGAAAAAACCGTATAATTAAAGGCTTTACGCCAGTTTCGATGTTAAGACGATTTGCCTTTGTCCTGCTTATTTCACTTCTGTTCCTTGAAGCGTACTCTCAGGGAAATCAGACCAGCAGTCTCCGCTTTACCGAAAATAAAAACCAGTGGCCATCCAATGTTCAATACCGCGCCGACCTTCCCGGCGGAAAGCTGTTTCTGGAGAAGAGTTCCTTTACCTATGTTTTTTATGATACCGAAAAGCTGGCACGCATGCATCAGCATGAACATAAAGAGGCCGGAAAAGAAACGGGGGGGAATCACAGCGAAGACAATCATCTGATTAATATGCATGCGCTGAGGGTATCCCTGCTGGGCGCCAATACTCTTCCTGTCATTGGCCATAAAGATCCTGCCGGGGAGCTTCGGAACTATTTTATCGGCAAAGATCCTTCCCACTGGGCTTCCAATGTTTCGTCTTTCACCAAAGTCTCTTACCAGGGAATCTATCCTTATACGACCCTGGAACTTTTTGAAGACAGGAACCACCTGAAATATCAATACATCATCGCCAAAGGCGGAAATCCATCTTCCATCCGCATGAAGTACGAAGGTGCCGATTCCATTTATATACAGAACGGGCAGCTCTTTGTACAAACCTCTCTCAACACCATCACCGAAGAGGCTCCTTACTCTTACCAGCTGATCGATGGCAAAAAAGTTTTTGTTCCTTCTGCATTCACTTTGAAAGATCATATTCTGAGCTTTTCATTTCCGCAGGGCTATGACAGGAATTATGAACTCATCATCGATCCCAAGCTGATCTTCTCCACCTACTCCGGCTCCTCAGCCGATAACTGGGGCAATACCGCCACGTTTGATAAAGCCGGAAATCTGTATTCGGGCGGCAGTGTATTCGGAGTGGGTTTCCCTTCCACGACCGGCGCCTTTCAGGTCAACTATGGGGGTGTCAACACCTACGGTGTCGGTATTGACGTGGGCATTCTGAAATACAATGCCGCTGGAAATAACCTGCTTTACGCCACTTACCTGGGTGGAACTAATTCTGAAGTACCCCACAGCCTGATCGTGAATGAAAACAATGAGCTGCTGATCTTCGGATCTACCAGCAGCTCGGAAACCGATCCACTTGGATTTCCCACCACCCTCAATGCCTACGATCGAACATTTAACGGTGGGGTTTACACCTACCCTTTCGGCAGCAACGATGCCATTCTGTACCAGCACGGCTGCGACATTTTTATTTCCAAGCTGGACTCCACAGGCTCAAGCCTCCTCGCCTCCACGTATCTGGGCGGCAGCGCCAACGACGGCATTCTTTATCAATACGACTTCCTGACCAAAAACTACGGTGACCAGTTCCGCGGAGAAATTGTCACCGATAAAAACAGCAATGTCTACATCGCTTCCAGCACGCAGTCGGCCGATTTTCCCATCATAAACGGTTTCCAAAGTGCGCACGCCAATCCGGGCGGGCATGATGCGGTTGTTGTGAAGCTTAATCAGGATCTTTCTTCCATCGTCTGGAGCACTTACCTGGGAGGCAGCGGACAGGACGTAGCTTTCTGCCTGGCACTCGACAGCGTGAACAATGTATTTGTAGGCGGCGGAACGCGCAGCGCTGACTTTCCGGCTACCGACAGCAGCCTGTTCCCGAACTCCATCAGCACACACGACGGCTTTGTAGCCGCCATCGACAAAAACTGCGACTCACTGCTTGCCTCCACTTATCTTGGCACCAGTGCTTACGACCAGGTGTATTTCGTACAGCTTGATGCGGAAGAAAATGTATACGCACTCGGACAAAGTTCGGGATCTTACCCGGTGAGTCCGGGCGTATATTCAGATCCGAATAGCGGACAGTTCATCCACAAGATGAGCAAGATGCTGGACTCAAGCATGTTTTCCACCGTGATCGGAAACCGGAGCGGCGCACCAAATCTTTCTCCCACCGCTTTCCTGGTGAACGATTGCGGAAATATTTTTCTGGCTGGATGGGGCGGTGATGTGAACGATCCATCGGACGGCTATATCGGCGGCAATACCAATGGCATGACGCTGACCTCTGACGCATTTCAGTCCTCCACCGACGGCAGTGATTTTTATATCATGGCCATTGAAAAGGGAGCGAAATCACTTTTATACGCCACCTACATCGGAGGCAACAGCAATGTGGGCGACCATGTGGACGGCGGCACAAGCCGCTTTGATAAGAAAGGAATTATCTACCACTCCGTCTGCGCAGGCTGCGGAGGAAATTCTTCTTTCCCCACTACACCGGGTGCCTGGTCCACCACGAACAAGAGCTATTTTGAATACAACAATACCGGATTCTTTTTCTCCAACTGCAATAACGCCGCCTTCAAGTTCGACCTGGCAAGCCTCAAAGCCGATTTCATCGCCGACACCACGATGGGCTGCTGGCCGCTGCCTGTCAATTTTATCAATAAGAGCGTCGGAGGAAAATCCTTCACCTGGATCTTCGGAGATGGAAGCACACAATCCACACCCACCGCAACACCAGTCAACCATACTTATGCAAACCCTGGCACCTATCCGGTTCTGCTGATTGCCACCGATCTGACTACGTGTACCGGACGGGACACCGCTTCGGGAACCATCAGCGTATTTACATTAAGCCCTGCCGCCGTTCCTTCCTCGTATGTAATTTGCCGGGGCGATAGTGTACAACTGGACGCGGGCGCCAATGCTTCCTATACCTATGCCTGGTCACCTACGGATTCGCTGAGCAATCCTTCCATTTACAATCCTTATGCAAATCCTTCTCAGAAAACGATATACCATGTGACGATCACCGACAACCATCGCTGCAGCATAATTCTTGCCGACACGGTAGACGTTGCCAATATCAGCAAAGGCGGAAGCAGCGCGAAGAATATCACCGATTGCAGCGGCCCGGCAAGAATGGCATTTCAGAACAGCAGCATAGGCCCTCTGAATTATCACTGGGATTTCGGCGACGGACAAACATCCACAGACCAGAATCCGCAGCATGAATATCCGGATTTCGGAACCTATACCGTCGTGGTGAATATTTTCAATAATTTCTGCAGCGGAACAGATACCTTGCACCTGAACATCAAACCTATTAAACTCCCCAACCTGATCACACCGAATGGAGATTCGCTTAACGAGGCCTATGTGATCGAAGGGAATCCGGGCGAATGGCATTTTGATGTCTACAATATCTGGGGAGAACCGGTATTCAAATCGGACGATTACAAGAACAACTGGAATGCTGAAGGGCTTGCCAACGGCATCTACTATTATCTAATCACTACACCTGCCCATGTGCAGTGCAAAGGCTGGGTTCATGTGATTAAATAAACGATTCCTTAGTTAAGGCTACTCGTTGTTTTTAAATATGCCCGGGCAACCGTGTCATCCTGACGAAGGAAGGATCTGAAATAATTTAAAAAACCTTCCGATTCCTCGTTCCTCGGAATGACAAAAGCGATTGCTTTTTTATTGGACGAGACTTTATTTTTTATAAATTTTTAAAATCTACCCCCTTAATTTCCAGGGATTCGTATATTTCTATTCTTAAACAAACCTAGACCTAATTTTCAGATCCTATGCTCGGTATTCAACACATCAAATTCGACTCCATGACCTATGTCATGCATTACAAAAACGGTCATGTGGCCAAAGAAGGCCGCGGCCTTTCATTTTTCTATTTCGAGCCCAACAGTTCCATCGCTGCCATTCCGATGGGAAGTAATGACCTTCCCTTCATATTCAATGAGTCTACCAACGATTACCAGACCATTACCATTCAGGGACAAATCACTTATAAAATCTCCAATCCAAAAACCCTGGCCGATATTCTCGACTTTACGGTGGATGGAAAAGGCGTGTACAAAAAGAACGACATTGAAAAGCTGAACCAGCGTATCATTAACGATGCGCAGACAGCCACCTCTTCATACCTGCACAGCATCGGACTGAAAGATGCGATCCGCTCGGCAAAAACGATCGAGACAAGCATCCTGGAGGGACTACGAGCTTCGAAAGCCATCAATATGCTTGGTATAGAAATCCTGGGGACAAATATCCTGGCCATTAAAGCGACTCCCGAAATGTCGAGAGCTCTTGAAACCGAGACCCGTGAAAAGCTTCAGCAGGAAGCCGACCAGGCTATCTACGAACGCAGAAATTTCGCCGTCGAGCAGGAACGCAGAATCAAAGAAAGCGAGCTGAATACCGAAATCGCGGTAGAGGAAAAGAAAAAGCAGATTGCCGAGAAACAGATGGAAAGCAAAGTGCAGGAATCGGATAACAAAAGAAAGCTGCGTGAAATGCAGGTGAAGGCAGATCTTTCCGTTGAAGAACAGCGGACCCAGCTGGTTGCCAAAAAAACCGCCAACGACAGGGCCGAAGCCGATACGCAGGGGTATGTTACCAGCACCATTCTTAAACCTTACAAAGACATGGATTGGAAAACGCTGGTTGCCCTTAACAATAATCCGGATCCTAAATTCAACATTGCCCTGGCCTTCCGCGAACTTGCTACCAACGCGGGCAAGATCGGCAATCTGAATATCAGCCCGGATCTTCTGGAGTCTATACTTAGCAATAAAAAATAATGGGTGTTGAGTATGCCATTATTGTAAAGAACAAGACCAGGCTTGAAGCGCTGAACGAGCGCTTCAACACACAGGCTCAGTCGCAGTTCTATATTGAAAGGCTTGGGGGACATTTCGAAGATTATGTGCTGGAGCATGACACGTTCCATAAATCCCTTGCCACGTTGCAGAAAAGACTTTCTACCGTCGTCAAGCACAAGATCGTGGACAGGGCTTATGTGTCTTCCTTTCTGTTTTCTGAAAAAAA
>JBJMLY010000398.1:0-3215 GCA_045805025.1 Cytophagaceae bacterium
AAATATTTCCATCCGACCATAAGAAATGGGTTGTTGTAAGCAATAAAAAATTTGGCCTTGCCGATAGTACAGGAAGGGAAATACTGGGGCCTAAATACGAATCGATACGCGATCTTAATAACGGGTATGTCATCGTCAGAAAAAACGGGAAATGGGGCGTGCTGGATTACCAGGAAAACTTTGTGATACCCATTGAATCCGACTTTATGGGTTACGATCCCTTTAATAATTATTTTTTTACCGGAATAGCTGAGAAGGATGAAATATTGCAAGTCAAAGGAGGAGGAAAGAAGTAGATGAAGCTTTCAATCAATTTATTTTTAGTTTTCACTCTTTTATCAGTCAGCACCAGAGCTCAGAAGCCGATGGCTTTACACGAAGGCCTGGCAGTGCAGAAAAAAACGGTTGGCTCAGAAACCTACTTTGGCTTTGTAGATAGCAAGGGTCAGATGAAAATTTCTTTTGAATACGATACCATTTTTAAGCCTTTCCATAAAGGTCTTGCTATTGTGGGTAAGCATGGGCTGGCAGGTGTCATCGACAAGAAGAATAAAGTGATTGTGCCTTTTGAATACATCGCCGTGCATGATATTTATAAAACTGTAATTCCTGTAGAAGGCCCTTCCAGGAAATGGGGATTTTATAATACAAACGGGCAGCGTATCACGGAATGCATCTTCGATAATTTCAGCATTAAGGAGAAAGACCAGATCATGGTGCAGAAATTAGGGAAATGGGGAATTATAGACACTGAAGGTAAAACGCTTGTTGATTTTAATTACCGGGGAATGGGCTACATCTCATTCCGGAAATATTATGGAATTCAGGTGAATACCTGGTATGTGAAAAATCTGAAAAATGAAATTATAAAGTCTTTTGAATTCGATAGCCTGAGATTAGCTTCCGAAAAGGTTTATGTGTACGCTCTGGTTGGGAAATTGGGGCTCGTCACAACAGAAGGGAATACCCTGTCCGGTCCCGACTTCGAAGAAATCTCCGATTTCAGAAATGGTCTCGCGGTGGTGAAGAAAAGAGATCAGATGGGCGCGATTGATGCGGCTGCCAAAACCATCATTCCTCCGGTTTACAGACAGGTCATCATGGATAGTCTTTATGTACGGGTACAACTTCCGAATGGTAAATGGGGACTGATGGATTATAAAGGAGCAGAGCTCATCAAACCTAAATTTCTGGAGATGGACAAGTTCTCCAATGGATTGATTGCCGTAAAATATGAGAATGGAACCTGGGGATATGTGGCTCCATCCGGAGAAGTCTTAATACTTTCGAGGTTCAGCCAGGCGGGACCGTTTTCCAAAGAAAGTATAGCTCTTGTTAAAATTCCTTATTCAGCAATAGATAAAGAGCTTCCAGCCATCATCAACAAAAACGGAGACTATGTCGTAAGGCCGGACGAATACGAAGATTATAGAAAGGGTATTATCAGAGTAGCCAACCAAAAAGCTCGTTATGTAATTCCCAAGGATAAATATACCGACTTCCGAAGGATTGATGAAAAATACATCAGGGTTTACCGGAATGGCAAGCAAGGTATTGTTACCGAATCAGGTACCGAATTTATTCCGCCCATCTATGATTCTGTATCGGCTCCGTCCAAAGATGGTTTTGTGGTGGTGAAAGATATGGACCGGTATGGAGTGATAGGCCCCGATGGGCAATTCACGCTCCGGTATCCGAACAAGTATGAAAAAATCTATGGGTTTGAAGAAGGATATTCCAGATTTCTGCTCAAGGGTAAATATGGATTTCTGGATCCGCTCAATAATGTGTTTATCAGTCCGCAATATGCCGAAGCTGAAAATTTTCACGAAGGCCTCGTTGCTTTGCCGATACGTGGCAAGTGGGGATTTATGAATAAAGATGAGAGACTTGTCGTACAGCCAAGGTATGATGCTGTAAAACCTTTCAGAAATGGATTTGCCCTGGTAACGGTAAATGGCAAATGGAATTTCGTCATGAAGGACGGGAAGGAAATCTATGAAGACTCCCTTGACATGATTACAGAGCTCAAGAGCGGACGTTTCCTGCTTATGAGAAGCGGACGATACGGCCTTGCTGATAAAAACGGACGGGAAGTTATTTCAGTTAAATATGATAAGGTAGAAGATCTTGACAACGGCTACGTAAAGGTTCAGCGCAACGGCTTATGGGGTATGCTGGATTACAAAGAAAATATTATCATACCCGTGGAGAATGACATTCTCCGGTATTATCCCGAATACGGGCGGGTGCTGACGGTGAAGAAAGGACAGCGGGAAGAGATTAGTGTGAAGTAGTTGCTGATTGTTGATTTTGTCACGCTGAGCGTAATCGAAGCATTGTCTGAAGTCCGCATTGCTTCACTATAACATACAAGTCTTTGACTACGCTCAAGCTGACATTATAAAAACTTCTCACGCCGTCATTCGTGTCCTCACAGACGGAATATTGGATAAGAATTGATTTATGTGGAACTGACAAAATCAGATTCTTCCTTCGTCAAGATGACAATTCTCAGCACTCATCATTAAAATTTCACTTGAAATTTTTTACCCAGTTCCTCCAGATCTTTTTCTACCGGTTGTAGCAGAGGAATTCCACCATTCATTCGTTCTTTTTCCATTTCACGTTCAGGGTCGCCGGGTATTAAAACTTTTTCGCCTTCGATCGCTGGTGCTTTGCGGAAACGTTCGATCCAGATATCCATGTTGGCCTTGAATTCTTCGGCAGGGCGGAAAGCGTCGACTCTCATGGCTCCGAAGAAATGTCCGATGCCTTCTCCCACAGGATCTTTGGGCAGGGGAAGGAAACTTACAAAGGGAGGAACCCAGGGCCCGAAGTTCGCGCCGGAGAGTACCGCCGAAAAAATGTCGACAATGGAGCCGAGGCAGTAGCCTTTATGACTTCCGTGGTCGCGGTCGCCGCCCAGGGGAAGTAATGCTCCGCCTTCTTTCAGTTCGTGGGGGTTCGGTGTCTGAGTGCCTTTTTTATCCTGAATCCAGCCCATCGGAGCTTCTTTGCCTTTTCTTTGTAATATCTCAAGTTTGCCATTGGCTGCGGTGGTGGTGGCAAAGTCTGCCACGAATGGCGGGTGCTTTTTTGCGGGAATCGCTACGGCAATCGGGTTGGTGCCGAGTAATCTTTCCAGTGAGAATGTAGGTGCCACCAGAGGGCTGGCATTGGTCATCGACATACCGATCATGTCATGTTGAAGA
>JBJMLY010000399.1:0-3154 GCA_045805025.1 Cytophagaceae bacterium
ATCACGACACCATTCCTTGTTTCTTCGACCAGGATTGTGGTAGTAGAAATTTCTCCCACCTGGGTTGGCGTTATGCTCATATCACCATTGGCCTGATTGATCTGCAATCCTCCCGAAGTAACCGGACTGCCTGGAGAATACCCAGGAAAATAAGAGATGACCTGCGATGGAAGCTGCCCTGTTCTGGGTGTAATCAGCGAATAGGTAAGTGCATCCCCGTCATTCTCGGAGATACCAAGACTTATATGGTTGGTTTTATTGCTGCATAAATAGGCAAAAGCAAGGCTGTTAAATGTGGGAGAACTATTCACCGGCGCAGCCAGGTTGTTGATCGTTGCCTGCATGAATATATTCTGATTCAAAGGATCATAGGTAGTCACAGCATCGTCGCGAAATGCTTCCTTTCTGGATATTACCCAATCGCTGCATGGCGGAAGTGTTATCGTGCCTGTCCAGCTGAACTTTTTTATACCGGGCTGACCGTCGTTAAAATGCAGAGGGTCACATTTAGTAGGCAGACCGGGACAAATAGGGCTAAGCTCAACACCGCTCCCTACTTTGGTTATATTAAAACTCCCATTGATGTTACAGGAAAGCGAAGAATACGATAACTGGATACTATTGGTAATGACAAGATTCTGAAAGTGTGTAGACCCACAATTACCGTAGTAAGTCAACGTAAACTCATATTTATTAGCCCCCAGGTATTTATAACTAAGATCAGAGCCCAGAATGTGGTCGGCTTTCGTTTGAAGACTGGACAGAACGCCAGCAAAGAAGAGCAGTGTAAAAAATAATTTTCTGAATTGCATAATATCTTTTATCATTTGATGATGACCAGTTTTTGATCGGAATATCCGCCACTGCCCTGTAGCCTGCAGATATAGGTTCCGGCAGCAAGACTTCCTGTATTAAAATCAATAGTGTGCTGTCCCGAAGACTGATTCTGTGAAAAAGAAATCAGTTCATGGCCCGCCAGATCAAGAATGGAAATGGTAATAGGGTGATCAGCATTTAAAGTATAAGTCAGGCTAAACTGATCCGTTGCCGGACAAGGATATACAGACAACATAGCCTGATGATCAGATTGTGATGAAAGAGAGGTAAGCTGATGTGCAGCTACCGCTATTCCTGTTGTAGCCATCGCCAGCCATATCTGCTGTGTGTTTGGATCAACCGCTACAGCTTTCACATTGCTTTCCAGAAGATTTGAATTGGAAGCTGTATATGTTTTCCAGGTATTTGTCCCGGGAATAAACATAGCAAATCCCCCATCTGTGGCAAGCAGAATATTTTCTGCATTATCCAGAGCAATTCCATTAATCTTATTTCCCGGAAGCTTTCCTAAGGTATTGGCTGTAGTATATACCGTCCAGGTACTTCCGTCAAATTTTGCCAGGCCGACATCCGTGCCGATCCAGAAATTCTGATCCGAAGTTCTCACGATCACATTGACCGAATCATTGGGAATTGCGGAATTTCCTGTATTATAAAACTGGCTTATACCATCTTTAAATTTGCAAAGCCCATGTCCTCTTGTCCCCGCCCACTTATTGCCCTGTGCATCGGCGTAGACGCAATAAAAACTTTCCGTATTATGAAAATAGGTTTTCCAGGAACCGTCTGAGCTGTCTCTGACCAATCCTGAGTAACTTGCAATCCATTTATTTCCTTTTGAATCAAAACTGATTCCATACGTCTCGTCATCCGGCAAACCATTGGGCGATGTATTGGCCATATCGGTGGTAGTCCATGCTCCAGCTGAAAAAATACCAAGACCGTTAAAGTTGGTTGTTATATTTATTGTAGTGCCTGTTACAAAAATGCTTGTAACGACTTCATTAGGGAAGCCGGTCGAGTCTTCGTAATTATTCCAGTCTGTACCATTAAAAGAAGTGACACCATGATCGGAGGTTCCAATATAGACGGTACCTAAATTATCCACACCTATGGATGTGCCATTGTTGATAAGTTCCCCTCCTGTATTAGCGGTATAATATAATGTCCATTGTCCAAAACAAAGCTGAGAATACATGACAGCCAGCGCTACCAGGGGAAAAATCCTTAAATACATAGAGGAAGGAGAAGATAAAAATTAATAATAAGCGATTGAATTTAAATGTATTGTAAATATAAGGTTTTATATCACAGGTTTTTGAGAATGTAATTTTAGGGAATAAATACTAGGAACGGCCTTAGAAAAATGCAAATAAACTCAGAATGAGACTTAATGTCACCCCTGAATGGATGTAATATTATTAACAAATTGGTTAAAAATTGTAACCTATATGGTGAAAATCAGAAAATTTACGATAACAATTGGTAGACTCCTCCGGTTTTATACTTATCAAATTTAAAATAATCAGCAGGGAATTTGAGTATGAAAATGACCGGAAATTTATATTTCAATTTGCTTTTGGTGGCGGTGATATTCACAGCATGCCAGGCTAAAAATGAGAAGATAACAATGGCCACCATTGATTCTTTGAGAAAATACGGCGATACGGTCCAGGTAAGCACAACAGCCCGGGATAGTTCTCTGGTTGTTTTTTACGACACCATTTTCCCTCCCGCTGGCGACCAGGGATCAAGAACATTCTTTCATATCAATGACAGATTGATCTATACCGGACAAACGATCAGCCAGAAACCTACTCTTTCAAAAGGTATCGTGATGGCCTATTTTTATCATAACGACCCCGATACTTCTGCCACCCTGACGAATATGTATGCCTTTCCCTACGATACAGACAAATGGAAAAAAAGCATGACCCATTTCAGAAAAGGAATTTCGGAAGAAGCTTATCAGCTTTCCAATACCAACTCAGATCTATCCACCGCCTTTCACCGGTCTTTACATCCCGATAGCGCCCAGGGTGCCGCTTATAAGCTTGCCCCCAATGACATTATTGCATTTAAAACGGAACAGAATAAGTACGGACTGATTAAAATAAAGCATGTGGAACCTGGTAACAATCCTTACAAGAATTTCCTGACTTTTGAAATGAAGGTTCAGCGATAAATTATCGGCGGTGAACCTGAGCCAGCTGCTCGAAAAGTGCCTTTTCCTGCTCGCTGAGTTTTACAGGAATTTCTGCTTTAACTTTTACATAAAGATCTCCAAAGCTTCCGGGAGCATTGTATACAGGCATAC
>JBJMLY010000400.1:0-4386 GCA_045805025.1 Cytophagaceae bacterium
CATTTATATAGCCAACCGCAACAACGGTACATTCTTTTCCTATGGGAGCATATGAATAAATGTACTCATCTCCTGTAAATCCCCAGTAAACATGTATCATTGAATTTTCATCATGGAATAAAAGAAACACATCCGGGTTGTAACTTGTATTGCAATGAACGGTTAATGAGGTTTGCGTAAAAGCAGAGAAATAATATGGGTTATCGCTGTTGCACCAGGTGCCTGCGCTTAGCGGATAATCAAATTGATACAATGAAAAAACATAGCTGCTGCCCGATACAGTGACCGTATTGTTTTGGTTTACAATCCAGCCTGGATTTTGACCAGCCTGACCGCCTTGAGCAGTATCCTTAGGCAGAATCATAGGAGCCATGGCCGTGTCCCCTTGTCCTTTGAAGGGTTGTTCGATGTCTATTTTTGCCCCGGCTGCAATTTGCACTGCCGTATCGCCCGCCTGCGCCTGTATGAAGAATTCACCTCCGGATACTAAAGGAGTGCCATCGTGGAAAATGGTTGCCATATCGCTGAAAAGCATTTCACTTTTTGATGTGATGTCTTTGAAGTGAATAGTTACATCTCCGCTTATGATTTGATTGCCGGAATTCACAAAGCAGTTTGCTGGTATCGTTACTTTTGTTCCTTTTTCTGTGGTGAAGCTGCCTCCTGAAGAAGCATGGATGGTGTAGGATTTAGTCGGCTCTCCATATTTTTGATGAAGCTCTTCAGTCGAAGAAGTTGTTCCTGCGGGTGTTACTTCCTTATCCTTTTTACAGCTTAAGAGACCGATCAGGCCTATGGCCAGAATAGTAAAAAAAGAAATTTTCGTTTTCATGATTTAAAAGTTTTTAAGGGTGAAATGATGTTATATCGGGTAGACAGACATAAAAAATCAAAGGTTGCCTGAGAAGAAAATAATTTCAAAGTCTTGGAATATTTAGACGGTTATAAGGAATCCTGAGAGTGGAGTATAGAATCGTTCCAGCGCTTTTTCGCACTCATCTTGTATTATAGTCTTCCTCTGCTAATAACTTCTTATATTTACTATCCAAGCAACCCCGGATGAAAAGAGCTTTTCCGCTTTTACTTTTTTTTCTTTTCTTTTTCCAGCACTGTGTAACGGAAAAGGAAACGATTGTCAGTGAACGTAAGATGCGTAAACTGATCGATCCGCCTTTCGACAGCGTACAGGTTTCCTACAGTAAATTAAGTGTGGATTCAAAAGAAGGGAAAAATTTTACACTCAAGTCTGGTACGCGATTGCTCATTCCTGCCAACGCTTTTGTGGATGAGACTCAGAAATCTATCAGCGGCAAGGTCGATATTTATTTCCGCGAGATCAATACCGAGGCTGAGCTGCTCAGTAGCGGCATTCCGCTTGAATTCGACAGCGCAGGCAGTATCAGCCAGCTGCAAAGCGAGAAGGTTTTTGAGGTCTATGGTTTCAGGAATGGCAAGCCTGTCTACATCAATCCGGATACTTCCATCGCTGTCATATTTTCCGACCTTGATACTTTAAATCAAAATTTATACCGGCTTGATACCAATGAAAGAAGATGGACATTTTCCGGGAAGTCAGTGATGATCCGGGAAAAGAGTGCTGCCCTGAAAATGCTGATTGCTTTGCCTCAAAAGCCTGAGAAACCCATGGCCTATGATACCAGTAAATTTACTTTCGAGTTCGACATCGATACGTATTATGGGGAGTACCAACCCGAGCTCCAGGCTTTCAGAGGCCGGGTCTGGCAGTTTGCCGGAGACGATCCAGATACCGATCCTGCCAGGAATCGCTGGATCTTTGATGTGGACTGGCCTCCTGATCTGATTCAATTCCAGCAGATAGATTCTGCAGGTTTGAAGTATTCGATTTCTCTGCGCAGTAAGTCCAAATCGTTTCAGACTATCGTCACGCCTGTAATTTTTGATTTTGACTATCAGAAGGAGTTTAGGAAATTTAAGGAAGATCTTTACCGCTATGAAGTGCTTCGTCTGAAGCGCGAGGAGCAAAGGAAAATTGCCGAAAGACTGAACCTGCTTTATAAGACTTTTCCTCTTGGTAATTTCGGTATTTACTCGGTCGGCTCTGTCCGTCGCAAATATAAAAGTGAACCCATCGTCATCGAAGCAGACTTCCGTTTTAAATCCGAACCCGGCAGGGTTTTCGAGCGGATGGAAGTATTTCAGATCATCGGCAAGGGCAGGATCGATCAACGTACTGTGGTGACAAGGTACAGCAAGGAAGACTTGAAGAATTTTACATACTTACCTCAGGGAAAGAATAAGATCATCGCTGTTATTGCAGGATCCAGGGTCGGCTATCTTTCTTCAGAAGAGTTTGAAAAAGAAAAGATCAAACTGAAAAAGAATAAGCTCAGCAAACATACTTTTTACCTGAATACGATCGATCATATCAAAACCACCCAGCAGCTCGATTCCCTCATTAGAACCTTATGAAAAAGAGCTTATTTATTTTTATACTTATCTTCTGTAGCGCTCTGTCATTTTCGCAGAGCCTGCATGGGATTTTGCTGCCCATTCAAGAGGATGGCAAGTGGGGACTGATCGATACAAGCGGAAAAATCGTACTAAAGCCTCAATATGATCATATCGGTTTATTCGGCCGTTATGGTTTTGCGATCAGCCGTAAAGCAAACAAATTCGGATTTATCAGTCTTCACGATCGCATCTCAGAACCTGTTTATGATCAGGTCAGGGTCATCAATGAAAATTATGTATTGCTGCAGGAACAGCAGGACTGGAAAATTATGAAGGTCTCCAGCGGTAAGCTTTTTTTTAACCTTCATCAGGGGAACCTTCTATCAGAATTTCAGCGTGGTTATTTTCTCTGGAAGCAAGGTGAAAAGCTCGGTGTTTTCGATACGGCCGGACAGATTGTTCTTCCCTGCGAATACGACTCTATAGCCCTGATGAGATATATGAAGGAGGTGCTGATCGTTAAAAAGAATAATCTCTACGGATTTAACAGGCTGCGGGATGGCAGGCAATTATTGGCTCCCTTGTTGAAAACATACCAGAGGTACGGATACCATCTGGTTTATAAGGATGAACACGGAAATACCGGCCTCATCACAGGAAAGGGGACGGTTGTTTCAGCCCGTTGGGATGAAGTAAGTCCGATGAATGACAGGATGGTGCAGGTAAGAAAAGGCAATAAATGGGGGCTTGTCCATTCTGACAATGATTCCCTGATCGTGAAACCGGCCTACGATTATTTCTGGTATTACCATCATTCTCTAGTAATTGGAGTGAAAGGTGGAAAATGGGAGCTGATCAATGACCAGGGGAAAACAATAATTCCGGGAAAGTATGAGCATATTTATAAAATATCGGAAGAGCTTGCGGCGGTTCAGCAAGGAAAATTATGGGGGCTTGTCAGAGAGAAAAACGGTGAGGTAGTTATTTCACCCAGGTACGAATACATAGGCTACGATTTCAACCGGTTTTTTCTACTTAGTACTTATCACGGAAAAAAAGGAATGATTAGTCTGCAGGGTAAGGTGATCCACGAGCCTGTCTTTGACGACATCGATTACTTTAACGAGAGCGTCAAATGTTACCTGGGAAGCAGGGCCATACTATATAAGTTTAACACCAAGGGTGAGATCACGGCAAAATTTACTCCGGCTGAGTTCTGTTCTTTGCATATGCCTTATCATGTCCGGGTGAAACATCCCGGAAGTAGAGGCGGGGGATGCGGGGGCAATTATTCCAATCGCATCGAGTACTGGTATTTTGATCCCCGGGTAAAAAAATGGGGTTTTAAATACCCTCGTCATACCTATCATGAGGATAAAGCTTATTACAATTATAAAGATGAAATCATTGTAGAACCAAGGTTTAATGAGGTAGATTTTTACAAGGATTTTGTAAAGGTCATGCAATACAGTAAGATCGCCGGAAGCAATGACAGTGCTATGACTTACGGGATTTATGAACGGTATGCTCCGCAAATGGTCGCGCCTGTCAGGTTCAGCGATATCAATATGAAGAACCTGGAGATTGCCCGGGTAACCGGAGCAAAAGAATTGAATGGCAGCTGGGTTATGATCAGCACCGAGAAAGAATATCCTGAAACGATCATTCCCATCATTAGCGATCACAACAATAAATACACTCTCAAAGGCTTTGGAAATTTTGACCGCATGACCGGACTCGCACCAATAAAACTGAAGAGAGAAAATACCGATGAGCCGGGCCGCTGGGGTTTTTCGGATGTAGCGGGAACTGTTTTTATTCCGCCTCTATATGAGGATGCCACGGATTTCAGAACCTTCGAGATCAAATCCGGACATTGGACATTAATTTACGTGAGCGATCCTTCCGATACTGCCAATATATTGCTCAGTAAGGAAAAATGGATCAGGGAAC
>JBJMLY010000401.1:0-4193 GCA_045805025.1 Cytophagaceae bacterium
GAAAGAATAATATCGTTCGTATTATTAATGATCGCGAAAAGCTGTGCCTGCTTGGAAAGGATATTTTCTTCCGCTTTTTTCTTTTCGGTTATATCCTCAAAGATCATTAAGCCGTGTTCCACTTCCTCACCATTGAATATCGGTACGATCTTTACATCGTACCAGGCTAATTCCTCAGAGGTTTTTTCGGATTCACCGGAAATAATGTACCTGGTTTCCTGCTTTTTATTGAAGACAATTTCAATATTCTCCTTTAGCAGCTCTTTATATTCATCAGGCACAAAATCGTAAACTTTTTTATCGAGGATCTGGCTGGAACCGTACCGCAGGTACCTGTTGCTATATACAATGCAACCTTCACGATCGATGGTGATCATTCTGCTCGGCGCGTTCTCAATAAGTGTTCTGTAATGCCCCCCGCTTTCCTCCGCCGGGATCCTGTTCAGCACTTCTTTTGAAATATCCCTTGAGTCAGACGCCATGCCCAGGGGCCGCCCGTCCGTATCGTGAAGTAACTTTACGGAGAAAAGCACATCGAAGATACTTCCATCTTTTTTGCGGTGAATAGTTTCGCCGGTCCAGGAACCCTCCTTAAGAATATCCCGGATTACTTGACCTGTATCGTGCAATAAGCAACTGTTGAGAACATTTAGATGCGACCCGATCAGCTCTTCTCCCGGATAGCCGTATAACTCACTGGCGGCGGGATTGGCAAATTCCACAATTCCCTCCATATTGGCATAGATGACCGCGATCCGGTTGCTCACGATCATCTTTTCAAATAAATTACTGTTACTTAGCATCGTTCCTAAAGATACACAGTTTTTTGGTGCTGCAAAGCTTGGCTCTTGTTTAAAAACCGTAGCTTTGCATGTTATCAGATATCTATGCGTTTCTATAAAATTTCAGGCTATGCTTCTCTCTTCTTTGGGGTGCTTGCAACCTTAAGCTGTTTTAACCTGGTGTTTCTTTTCGCCGGACTTCTTTGTGCGATCCTGGGCTTTATTTTTTCCATCCTGAGCATTTTCATCAGCTCTAAATACAACCTTAGCAAGAAAGTCTTTACAAAGGCACACATCGGCATGTTGCTTTGTTCTGTTCCTGTGATCTATCTGCTCATCATTATTTTTGTACTGAAAATTTAATGGTTGCATTGAAAAAAATAAATAATTATTTATCACTGGTCAAATTCAGCCATACTGTCTTTGCGCTTCCTTTCGCCATCATCGGTTTTTTATTAGCAGTACAGCAAACAGATGCGGTATTCGACCTTTCTCTTTTCGCATGCGTAATCTTGTGCATGGTCTTCGCGCGCAGTGCAGCCATGGCATTCAACAGGTATACCGACAGGCGGTTTGACGCTTTAAATCCCCGTACAGTTATACGCGAGATACCTTCCGGCGTGATCAGCGCGAACGCGGCGCTTGCCTTCACCATCGTCTGCAGTATTCTTTTTGTGCTTACTACCTATTTTATCAATCCGATCTGCTTTTACCTTTCTCCTGTTGCGCTCCTGGTGGTGCTCGGTTACAGCCTTACAAAACGCTTTACTGCATTGTGTCACCTGGTGCTTGGGATCGGACTTAGCCTTGCTCCGATCGGAGCTTACCTCGCGGTTACGGGCCGCTTCGATTGGCTCCCCCTGATCTTTTCCTTCACAGTTCTCACCTGGGTCAGCGGTTTTGATATTATTTACGCCTTGCAGGATGAGGAGTTTGATCTTTCACAGAACTTAAAGTCCATACCCGGCTACCTTGGAAAAAAGAACGCGCTTCGCCTTTCCGGAGTATTGCATGTGTTCAGCGCGCTGCTCGTATTATTTGCCGGCTTCTACGCGCACTTCGGACTCATCTATTTTACCGGAACTTTATTTTTCTGCGGCTTGCTCATCTACCAGCATTCTATTGTTAAGCCCGGGGATCTCAGTAAAGTGAACCTGGCTTTTGGAACCACCAATGGGATAGCGAGCGTGATTTTTGCTATCTTTACCTGTATCGAAATCCTGCTTTAATGCGCCGATTCATTTCCTTCTTCTCACTCCGGAAAATTTTTAAATGGAGCGTTTACCTGTCTGTTCTTTCGGCTATCTCCATTCTGATCTGTAATTCCTGGATCAACAGGAACACTTCAAAGCAGCTCTACTCCGATCTTTCGAAGATCCCTTCCAACAAAGTGGGCCTGTTACTTGGGGCCAAACCCGGGAACTTGTTTTACAAGCGCAGGATAGAAGCGGCTACCGAACTTTTTAAAGCCGGCAAGGTAAGGTTCATAATAGTGAGCGGCGACAATCACACGAAAGAATACGATGAAGGAACAGCCATGATGAACGATCTTATTGCGGCAGGTGTTCCCGATTCCTGTATTTCCATCGACTATGCCGGCTTCCGCACGCTCGATTCCGTTGAACGCTGTTACAAGATCTTCGGGCAGAAAAAATTTACCATAATTTCCCAGGAGTTTCATAACCAGCGGGCGCTTTTCATCGCCAACAAGAGAGGATACGATTGCGTTGCCTTCAATGCAGGAAATGTGGGGAAGAAAAATTCCTCTTCTACTTATTTTCGCGAATATTTTGCGCGTGTAAAATGCGTTCTCGATATTTATGTACTGGGGACCAAACCAAAATTTCTTGGCGATCCCGTTAAAATAAACGTATAAAATTATGGAAGATATCCGGGTACTCAGAAGATGGGAAAACATTCACATTCCACTCTGGCTCATTAAAGATACCTGTTGGATGATGGAGTGGAAAACCCTTGGGATAACCATGATCACTCCTACGATAGCGGTGGCCCTGCTGATCACTTACAAAACGCGGAATGTTGCCGAGTTTTACATTAATCTTGCCATTAGCTTCTGGATCTCTGCAAACGCTTACTGGATGTGCTGTGAGTTTCTCGGGCATGTTGAATTAAAGAATTATGCAGGATATCCATTCATCGCCGGCTTTATCTGCTGCGGGATCTTTTACTATAAAAAAATGATCCGAAAGGTAGATTAAATACACCAGAGGCCCGAAGACCCAGAGGTTTGTTTACCTGAATAAGACGTTATTTATTTTCCTTGCAAGCAACTATTAAGATAGCTTAACCAATGAAATATTCAGACTTTTCTTATTTATATGCTATTCTTTTTATCAGTGTTGGATCGATTATGATCTGGGTTGCTAAAAAATTCATCGACCGGACTGAAAAGGGTGCTATTCTTTATGGCTGGGCAGGAGGAATAGGATTTATTCTGTTAGGTCTGATTCATATTATTCTAAGATCTTTTCTTTATTTAAGAGACTTATAACGCTATATTCTCTTTTCTCCGGTCCTCTGATGTAAAAACTGTCATAATAATTTTGACATTCCGGGAACCGGAATATTAATTACTTCTCAGTAAATCCCTCTGCGTTCTCCGCGTCCTCCGGTGTAAAAAATAGTCCCAACACCTTCTCCCGGCCTCTGCGCCTCTGGTGTAAAAAAAAAATCAGTATTTCCTCTGCGTTCTCCGCGACCTCCGGTGTAAAAAATAATCCCAGCAACTTTCTCCCGGCCTCTGCGCCTCTGGTGTAAAAAAACTCCATCAGCTCTTTTCTCCGCGCCCCTGGTGTAAAAAATAAAACCCCTCCGTGTGGAGAGGTTGTCGGGATGGCGGGATTCGAATACCGGACGAAGCCTGAAAAAGGCTTGTCGGTATTGTGACATTCCGGGAACCGGAATCGTCACGACCCACGACTTTCCTATTAGATTAAGAGTATTTCTCAATAAATTGTTTTAATCGATCTCTGTTAAGATTTTTGATCTTTTTCTCCAAAATCATAGCTTCACTTCGTGACTTTTTTTCAATTACAAGCATCTTTGTCCATGGAACATAAGGCGAAGTCGACTTTTCATATCCAGAGTTATGGCGGATCAATCGATTTTCAAAATCATTCGTTTGACCAGTGTAGTAACGATCATGAGATTCCGAAAATAATATGTAAACATAATACTTCATAAAAAAACCTCCCGCTTTCACGAAAGGCTAATTTTGGTCGGGATGGCGGGATTCGAATACCGACGAAGCCTGAAAAAGGCTTGTCGGTATTGTGACATTCCGGGAACCGGAATCGTCACGACCCACGACTTTTCCATTAAATTAAGAGTATTCTTCAATATTTTTTTTAATCGATCTCTGTTTAGATTTCTCATTTTCTTCTTAGGATC
>JBJMLY010000402.1:0-3953 GCA_045805025.1 Cytophagaceae bacterium
ACGGTTATACCGGATATAAAGCTTTTATCATAACCAAGGATAATTATCAGTTGCTGATTCAATCAAAAAACATAAATTCATATCTGAATTTCTTTAAGGAAAATTATTGACTATGTCTTCAACGTCTGTGATACGTAAGATTATTAAAGCGATCTGGATCTCCTTTATTGGAGGCATGTCGTTGTTTATTCTCTATATTTTTCTTGTCAGCATTAATTTTCAGAATTTTTTTGGCGAAATGCCAAGTCTGGAAAATCTGGAAAATCCTAAAAGCGAGGAAGCCTCCGAGCTTTACACAGAAGATAATGTATTGCTTGGAAAATATTTCCGTGAAAACAGAACTGCGGTAGAGTTTGAAAAAATATCTCCGAACCTGGTTCATGCCCTGGTGGCTACGGAAGATTCCCGCTTTGAAGAGCATTCCGGAATAGATCTGCGCGGATTGCTCCGAGTATTCTTTAAAACATTCCTTGGCGGACAAAGTAATGCGGGCGGAGGAAGTACATTATCCCAGCAGCTTGCCAAAAATCTTTTTGATACACGAAGTGCTAAATATGAGGGAACATTAAGCAACGTCCCGGGATTAGGAAAGCTGATCTTTAAAACAAAAGAATGGATTACCGCCGTTCAACTGGAAAGATCCTATACTAAAACAGAGATCCTGACCATGTATCTGAATACCGTTGACTTTGGAAGTAACGCATTCGGAATAGAGGTCGCCTCCAGAACGTTCTTTGACCGCTCACCAGACAGCCTGGCTGTAAATGAAGCTGCTGTGCTTGTAGGAGTATTGAAAGCCCCGACCATGTATAGCCCGGTCTATAATCCTGAAGAGGCATTCGGGCGCCGCAATACAGTACTTGACCAGATGAGAAAGTACGATTATCTGAGCGCCGCTCAATTCGACTCCCTCAAAGTAATCCCCATCAAGCTTCGCTATAATGTAGAAAATCACAACCAGGGACTGGCTACCTATTTCAGAAGTCTAAGCACAAACTTTCTGATTGCGTGGTGTAAAGAAAGAGGTCTGGATCTATACTCCGATGGACTACGGATATATAGCACCATTGATTCCCGTATGCAGAAACATGCCGAAGATGCCGTATCGGAACATATGAAAGATCTTCAGAAAAAATTCTTTGCGACCTGGGGAAAAAGAAATCCATGGCTTGATGAAAAGGGGAAGGAAATTCCAAATTTCATAGAGAATGCCGCCAAAAGAACCGATCGTTACAAAGCCTTAAAGCTGAAGTATGGAAAAGATACTATAAGGATAATAAAGGAAATGAAAAAGCCGGTGCCCATGCGCATATTCAGCTGGAACAAGCCTGGCCGGGAAGTAGATACCATGTTGTCGCCCTATGATTCCATAAAATATTATAAGCATTTCCTCCATACCGGTTTCCTTGCCATGGATCCGCATTCGGGTTATATTAAGGCATGGGTCGGAGGAATTGACCACAAGCATTTCAAATACGACCACGTAAGACAAGGTAAGAGGCAGCCCGGATCTACTTTCAAGCCAATTGTATATGCTACAGCACTGGACCTTGGCTATTCGCCCTGCTATGAACTTCCCGATCTTCCTGTGGGGTTTCCTACCGGGGACAAAGATAACAGCGTGTGGACCCCGCAAAACAGCGATGGGAAGTTTACCGGTGAAATGTTCACACTCAGGAAAGCGATGGCCAATTCCATTAACTCTATTACCGCGAACCTAATCAGAAAAGTCGGCCCGGAAACTGTTGTAGAGTATGCCAAAAGATTAGGTATTACAAGTCCACTCGATGCCGTACCTGCATTATGCCTTGGAGTTTGCGATGTCTCCTTATTCGAAATGGTTGGTGCTTATTCGACTTTCGCTAATGAAGGAGTTTATACGGAGCCTTTCTTTATTACGCGTATTGAAGATAAGAATGGAAACGTGCTGCAGGAGTTCATTCCCAAAACAGTTGAAGCCATCAACGAAGAAACCGCATACATGATGATCCATATGCTGCGTGGGGCAACTGAAGAAAGAGGAGGAACGGCGCTTGGACTTAACCAGTACGGATTGCTCTGGCAAGGAGGAGAGATTGGAGGTAAAACGGGAACGACTCAGAATTATTCCGATGGATGGTTTATCGGTGTAGTTCCCAGATTAGTGGCTGGAGCATGGGTGGGAGGCGATGATCGCTGCATACACTTCCGCACAATGGACCTAGGGCAGGGAGCAAGAATGGCCATGCCGATCTGGGGCTTGTTCATGCAAAAGATCTTCAAGGACAAAAGTTTGGGCATTAAGCAAGAGGCTTTTAAAAAGCCTTCTAAACCTCTTTCTGTTGAACTCGATTGCAAGAAATATAAAAAGCTGAATATACAGGGAGACTCCGTCGGTTCAAGTCTTCACAGGGATATTCCAAAGGAGTTTGATGAATAATGGCAGATGCTGTTCATAAAGTCATACAGGACCTGTTAAAAGACCTTCCGGATAAACCGGGTATCTATAAATTTTTTGACAAGGATGCCATACTCATTTACGTAGGCAAAGCTAAAGACATCCGGAAAAGAGTCAGTAATTACTTCCAGAAAACCGTTCATCTCGATTCAAAGACCAGAAGGCTGGTAAGCCAGATCTGTGATATCCAATACACCATTGTGAACACGGAGACGGATGCCCTCCTGCTGGAGAACAGCCTTATCAAGGCCCATCAACCCAAGTATAACATTCTTCTCAAGGATGATAAAACCTTCCCTTACATATTAGTCTGCAACGAACGTTTTCCAAGAGTTATAAGCACCAGAACTCTTGACAGGAAAAACGGTACTTATTACGGGCCTTATACGAGTGTAAAAGTCATGAACAATGTGATTGAGCTGATTAGAAAACTCTATTCGCTGCGTACCTGTACTTTTACTCTCAGTGAGAAAAACATTGAGCAGAAAAAATTCAAAATATGCCTGGAATATCATCTGGGTAACTGTAAAGGACCATGCGAAGGGCTGGAGGCGGAAGAAGAATACAATCGAAAGATTGAGCAGGCTCATCATATTCTGAAAGGAAATATTCATCTATCCAGACAAATGCTGAAAAGCCAGATGCAGAAAGCCTCTGCTGAAATGGACTACGAAAAGGCGCATCAGTTTAAAGTAAAGCTCGACCTTCTGGAAAAATTCCAAAGTTCGTCGATGATTGTAAATCCAAAAATAACCGACATCGATGTGTTAACGATACTTGGAGACGAAAAAACAGCGGTCGTTAATTATTTAAAAATTCACAACGGAGTAATTATCGAGACCCGTACGGTCGACATTAAAAAGAAACTGGAAGAAACAGATGCGGAAATATTGCAACTTGCTTTACTGAATATCAAAGAAGAAATTCAGGAAATTTCTGCTGAGATTATTTCCAATATTTCCTTCGGTTTGCCATTTGAGCACATCCAAATTTATGTCCCTCAGAAAGGTGATAAAAGAAAGCTGGTAGACCTTTCGCTGAAAAACATTTCTTATTATCTGAGCAAGATAAAATCGCATCAGGAAGAACCTTCCGAAAATCGTGTGCTCTCGACACTACAGAAAGACCTGCAGTTGCCCTCGCTACCCGATCATATTGAATGCTTTGACAATTCTAATCTTCAGGGTACAAATCCTGTGGCCGCCATGGTATGCTTTAAGAATGGCAAACCGGCAAAAAAAGATTACCGCCACTTCAATATTAAAACCGTCATTGGGGCAAACGATTTCGATTCTATGTATGAAATTGTGCATCGCCGGTATAAACGATGCCTGGAAGAGAATCTGCCTTTGCCTAAACTGATTATCGTTGACGGAGGAAAAGGACAATTAAGTGCTGCCTGTAATGCTTTGAAGGATCTGAATATATATGGAAGCGCTCCAATTATAGGCATAGCGAAAAGACTTGAAGAGATTTTCTTTCCCGGGGATACAGAGCCTGTTTTTATTGACAAGAA
>JBJMLY010000403.1:0-5872 GCA_045805025.1 Cytophagaceae bacterium
GACTTTTTTGTGTATCAGTTCTGCGATAACAGAATCAGCAGCTCTGGTATTCTGAAGCAGAATATTGAATTCAGGAAAAGATTCGTAAGAAATACTCTTTACAGCTACCCGGTTAAAGTTGTCATCGTATTCGTAGCGGATAACTTCATTGGATCGTTTGCTCAGTCCTGCATAATTCATAGCAATGCTGCCCTGAAGCAGGTTCTCCATGTTCTTAAGGCTTAATTCGAAAAGTCTGCCGAGGCCTTCCGCTTTTGTAAGAAGCGTATCGTTCAGGAAAGAGCGAAGAAATGCTCCCTGATAGTTCAGTGTAAGATTAAATGGCAGACTATCGGGGGCAGGGTAAGAGCTTTCCGGTATAAAGATGTATCCATTAGACTCAAATTTTTTACGGCTATTGTCCGTCAGTGAAAATTCCTGGTCAAGAATAATTTTCCCCGACTCAAAACGAATAAAGCTTTGAATGCCTGAAAAATTTTCGGTCAGGAATGTGGATACAGGATCTCCCAGTCCTTTCACTGTTTCTGTTTTCCACCATAACTTCACCGACGCCTTTTTATTTTTAAAGGATATAAAACCGGTGTCGGCATGAATGGAATTTTCTTTGCTCAGCTTCATGATTCTGTTTAAAGCGGAAAGAGGAGGGGCAGATGCCTCAGAAGGGTAATGAGCCAATACTGCAAAATCTTTTTTCCATCCTGCCAGCAGCCTTTTTTCCGGTGATCCGGCAAGCTTGTAGCCGTCGTTTTCTTTGGCTTCACCCATCTGAATCAGGGAATCCCGTAGAAAGGCACTGAATTTTTCTGCGTCATTCAGGGGAATAATCAGTATGATGTTTTTTCCTTCGGAAAAGAGGTAAAGATCGGAGCTGAAATCCACTCCTGTATTTCCGACGTGTATCTGAGAAGAATTTTTTTCCAGAAAACCAAAGTTTGAAATGTAATCAGCGATTATTTCCGTGCTGATGCTGGCTCCGTCTACAATTCCAACCGCCCCGGCCTCTCGTGGAATATGAGAAACCAGGTCTTCTTTTTTAGTTCCGCAGGAAAACAAAAAGACAACCAGACTTATGATGATAAGCCTGGTTGTCCCGGTAAGAATAGATAGATATGTCCTCAATCGTCTATTATTTTTCTTCTTCCATCATAATTACATCGACGGATTCTTCTTCTTTTTTCTGTCTGGCAACCATAATGTCTACCAGTTTCAGGATCTGTATCAGACTTGATTCGGAAGGATTAAGGTTGAGCACCAGGTGAGAAGTACTCACAGGGCCGTCTTCCTGAACGCCGGTAAAAGATAATGTTTTGATGGCTTTCTTAACCTCTTCCAGCTGTTTGGCATCGGCAGTATCTTTTTCAAAGTATGACTTCTGAATGCCTGATGTCATGGATTGGAAGTCCACATAAAACATCATGGCATTATCGGCAAGAGATTTCTGAATTTCCGGTTTAATTCTATGGCTGGCATCGTATCCCTTTTTGAATTCTTTTTCCACCAGGTAAAGGTCGTTGGTGATGAAAAAAATATTGTTGGAAATGGCCAGGTAAACGTTGTCGTCGTTCGTTGATTTTTTGTTTTTTAAAGAAGAAGAGCTTTTAATTTTGTAATAGCCTTTCTCCGGCTCAATCAGATCCAGCTTTTGCAGAGAGCTCAGCAGTAGCTGGAAGTCAGCCTGATTACCAACAGTCATCATCAGATTAAATACAGGCATTTTCTCTTTTCTCGTCTCTTCTTTGGCGATTCTGTTATAGCTCTCGTCGTATTCGTAGGTAGTGAATGTTTTGTCAAACTCGCGGATGCCGGTAACGGTGAAGAGGAAATCGCCTTTGGCAATCGTGCTCAGACGGTCAAAGTTAATAACCATACTTACCAGGTCGATGTAGGCTACGGCTTTTTGTCCGTAGGTTGGATCGGCTGCAAATACTGTTTTATACATTTCAAGTGTGGAGTGAACCGATTTTTTCATGTCAATTGAAATTCCGTAAAGGAACATCAGGCTGTCGCCCATTACATACTGGAAAAAGTCGGGGTTAACCCGGGTGTTATAGATGCCTTTGAAAAGCTCGTGAATTTTATCGGAGGAATAAGTACGGAGCTTCAGATCCATCTTATCGTTTTCGAACACCATCATGGCATGGATGTAAGTGTCTTTGTACAGGTCGTCGAACTGTGAATAGATATTCGCCATAGGATCTCCCGGATAGGAACCTTTCATCATGGCATTTTGCCAGGCACCCATGCTCTTTCCCATGTTAACCCAAAGTCCCAGATCGTATTTGTCGTTCAGGAAAAGTTTGAAATTGGCGTTGGATGTTATCAGACTTTTTACGCTGTTAGCAGTAATTGCTTCAATCGTTTTCAGAATGGATTGTTCCTTGATTTTTTTCGCTCTTTCTTCCTGGGCTTTCAGCTGTTCATCGGAAAGGTCCTGGTCAGTATAGGTGTAATCATAGTAAGGCGTTTTTTTATTCTTGACTTTCTCGATCGCAATCAGCTGCCCATATTCTTTTGTCCATACAATGCTCAGATCGTCGGCATTGTAATAGCTGCGGCCATTGGCTGATCCTATTTTTTTATCCTGGTATTTTGCGATGATGGCATTTTTTACAAATGCCTCAAATTTAGCTTTGTCGCTAAGCTTGAAAATATAGGTGTAGGCGACGATGGTATCCAGCAGGTCAAGGTAGGCATAGGAATCGGTCGTTACGTCGATCCCGGAAGCAGCCGGGTCTTTCAGCAGCTTGCTGAAGGCTTCGTAGTTGATGGTAGAATCGGTCGAAAGTTTTTTGTCGAATTTCTTCATGAATTCGAACTGGTTGAGGCGGTCGAGGCCCAGCTTTTTTGAGAAGCTCTGACTGTTTACGACCATGACGGCGCCAGCCGTAGAAGGAATTCTTTCGATCAGGTCTTTGCTTCGAACCGGTCCGCAGGCGACGAGCAGTAGGATAAAAATTTTAAAAATGGGTGAGGAGATAAACTGTGACATTGAATTTAGGTTTGATGGATGGATAGTTTAGGTTAAAATTTTATGGTGTTCGCGTATGATTTCTGTTTATTCATCAGGTCCATAAAGTTCGACTGGAAAAATACGGCCGTTTTACTTTTAGAGATTTTTGAATTCGGATTGGAGCTTGTTTTAACCGGCTTTTCAAATTTATAGATGCCTGTAAAGGTTGATTTGGTTAGGAGCTCATTAAACCGTTCTTTCTGCCGGACGTTTATTTGCTGATAATCTTCATAGGAATACCTTTTAAAGGTAATGTTGTCGTAGTAAAAATTCGAAACATCGGGAATCCGGTTTTTTTTGTCAAATGTTCTGATAGTACTTTTAACTGCCTTATCGAGCAAATCTGTATTCTCAAAATGGAAGCTTACTTCGTAAATAAAGTTTTCGTGATCGCGGCTTATCTGTACGTTGCTGATGCCCTTTGTATTGGAAAGCACGCTTTTCAGCTCGTCCAGAAGTTCATTGATACGACTTATTTTAGGTACTTTCACTCCATCGACCGTGTCAAGCTTGATGAGGGTGGAGAGTTTAGTCTTGCTTTGGGACATATTCAGCGTTAAACGGTAGGTACCGCTTCCTGTTGCTTTCAGGCTTACTTCTTCAATCAGTTCGATACAGGAAGTGCAGCAAAACAGAACCGGAAGAAAAAAAAGAAAGCGGGAAATAAATTTCATGAATTGCCTGGTAACAAGTCTAAATTTATTGAATTATCGGCAGAAATACAGAAGATAAAGGGAGAATTTTACCGGAAATGGCTAAAAAAAAGCTGAATTAGAAGCAAATAGTGGGCTGAGGATAATACTTCTGGTATATGGATAGAAGATGAATTGAGTGAGTTTTTGCTGATCTGGCATTGTCAGGCTGAGCGGAGTTGAAGCATTGTTGCTTGGAGCAGTCTCGATTTGGTCATGTTTCAGAAACAGAGAAACATAAACAGTGGTAACTACTTTTTCTCCAATCCCCAGGTAATAACGCTTTTATTGATGTCATAGCTCAGTTCCGCTTTAGATCCGTTCATGATCCAGTTGCAGCTTCTGTTATAATGATTTTCCTCTTCCACCATGGTTTCCTTGCATTCACCCAGCTTTGAAGAGTAAAAATTCTGCAAGCCTTTATAAAAGCGGTCTGCCTGGTTGTAATCAAGTTCGCTCACGACATAAGAGCATTTGACCAGGCTATCATTTTTGAAATGGAATTCGGCTTCGATGGTCTTGTTCAGCATCACAATGCGGGCATTGCTTTGGGTAAAGCCCTGGCTTCCCAGCTTTTCGTTATTGTTTTCAGGCCTGGTATTTTTTATCTCCGGCAGGTTTTTCTGAAGCTCCGTAAATGTCAGTCCGAGTGCAGGCATGATCTTTTTCTCTTCCGCTGCGCTAATGCCGAGCTTAACCTGTTCCTCTTCTACGTTTTTGTTCTTATTCAGATCCTTATCTTTAAGCCCGGTAGTGTCTTTGGGAGCCACGATCACCGTATCTTTTGGGGGCTTTACCTTTTTATCTTCATTATCCCAGCAGGAGCTGAGGGTGAACAGGACTAAAAGGGCCGGCAGATGCTTCAAATACTTCATAAAAAGTCTGATTAATCTTCTAAAATACGAAATAGATCATACAGGATCAACATCTGCTTGTATAATTGAATTCTTATAATCCTTATCGGCCAGAAATGTTTGAATTCCATGAAGAATCGTGGCTTTCACGGCTTTCAGGCTTATTTTATCTTTTTCGATTTTGATGAATATGTCCATCAGGTAGTAATTTCTCAGCCGGTCAATCAGGGGTGCTTCGGGTCCCAGAATTCTTCTGCTTCCCAGCTTCTGTCTCATAAGTTCCGCCAGTCCTTCGGACCCTTGATGAGCGATTTTTTTGTCGGCATCTTTAAATGTTAGTTTGATGATCCTGCAGAAAGGAGGGTAGAGGAAACTCTCTCTCTCGGCAATCTCTTCTTTGTATAGTCCTTCGTAGTTGTTCTCCAGTACTTTCTTCAGCACAGCTTGTTCTGTATCGGCTGTCTGTATGATTACCCGGCCTTTTTTATCTTTTCTTCCTGCACGGCCGCTTACCTGGGTAAGCATCTGGAATGCGCGTTCGTGCGATCTGAAATCCGGAAAGTGTATCATCCTGTCCGCGTCGAAGATCCCCACAAGACTTACTTTATCGAAGTCCAGACCTTTACTCACCATCTGGGTGCCGACCAGGATATTCGTTTTTCCTTTCTCGAAATCCCCGATAATGCTTTCGTAGCTGTTCTTTTTTCGGGTAGTATCCAGATCCATCCTTTGTACGCTGGCTTCGGGAACAAAAATTTTGATGTCTTCCTCGATCTTTTCCGTGCCAAAGCCGATGGGTCTGATCCTTGCCGATCCGCAGGCCGGACATGTCACCGGAGGCGCCTGGGTGTGTCCGCAATAGTGGCAGCGCAGGTCCTGGCTATACATGTGGAGAGTAAGACTTACGTCGCAGTTCGGGCATTTTGGAATATAGGCGCAGTCTTCGCAGGAGATGTAAGGTGAATATCCACGCCGGTTCTGAAAAAGAATGATTTGCTCTTTTCTTTCCAGTGTCTCTTTGATCTCATGAACCAGAGCGCCCGAAAAATCATTGCGCATCGTTTTGTTCCTGCGCTCTTTGCGGGTATCGGTCAGGATGATCTCGGGCAGTTTTGCATCCCCGAAACGCTTGCTGAGCTTAACGAGTCCCCATTTATCCTGAACCGCGTTGTAGTAGCTTTCGATGGAAGGAGTGGCGGAGCCCAGAACGGTTTTTGCATTGTGAAGCTTTGCCAGCATCAGGGAAGTATCGCGTGCGTGATAGCGGGGTGCAGGGTCGTATTGCTTATACGATGTTTCATGCTCTTCGTCGATGA
>JBJMLY010000404.1:0-17755 GCA_045805025.1 Cytophagaceae bacterium
GCCGGATATAAAATAATATACAGCAATAGAATAAAGTAAAGTGCTGAAGAAGGAAAAACATATCCTGCCGTAGCCAGGGTAATTTTTGTTTTCAGCTTGCCATACATCAGATGTTCCCAGTGCGTTTTTTCGGCATGAAAGACAGCGATATAAGCCGAAGCGATCGTAATTTTAGCATTGGCATGACTTGCTAAAAATCCCAGGCAAGCGATGATGGAAATAAGAGCCGCAGAAAACCAGCTCCAGTGTGTTCCCGAACCGAAAACACTTAAGCTGATCGCCGTGACGCTGGCACTAATGGCGATCAGGGAATATTTCACCGCGATCCATGTCAGGATCTCCGAACGAATGGCGGAATATTCAGCCAGCATTCCATCTCCATATACCAACGATTTGTCAGAAGCTATTTTCATCAGTCTGTGTAATTTCCTTTTTATTTCTTTACTGTATATGATCGGGAAAAATACCAATCCTCAGATACCAGACCTTGCTGAGTGACAAATACGTATGGCTCTTCAGGCAAGGATGAGATTAACTATGCAGGGATGTATATGTTTTACTGATTTTCACGGAGAGAGAATTTTAAATCGGAGACCTGCGTAAAAATAAGATTGAGGTATCAGGATTTTCCCCGCAATAAATTTTTCCGTATTTATCTCAGGGTTGTTTTAAAAATAAAAAAGCATAAACAGCTGCTGTTGGCAACCATTTATGCTTCTCTGTTTGAACCGGCAGGATCAATACTATTCTACAGAATATCCTTTTCCTCTGAGACAAGAAGAATAGGCTCTGACAAAATCATTAGACGATGTTGCCGCCGATTGCTTTGCATCTCTCTTTTTGCTTCTTCTTCCGCTTATCACTCCCGCGCCGGCGCCAATCGCAGCTCCTGAGCCACCACCAATCAGCGCTCCTGCTCCTGCTCCTACGGCGGTCCGCTTCACAGTCTTGTGTTGTTTTTCCTTTTGCTGAGGAGTAGGATTGGCCACTGACTCATTCTGGGCCCAGGAATTACAGCTCTGTTCATCTTTTACCTGCTGATCTTTCGTCTGGTTTTTCGCAGGGTGCACATACAAGCCCGGAACTCCCTGCGCCATGGAGGCAGAAACAGAGAGAAAAATTATTGAGAACAAAACCAGCATCATCTTCGGAACACTTTCTATTGATTTCATATCTATACATTTGATTTCATATTTTTTATATCTGTGATTTTTCATTTAAAACTAACCCTGGGGATGGATAAATACTGCAATAACGATTGAGCACTATTCATCCATCCTTCCAGGCAATACAAACTATCAACTCGCTTTTTTAAAATTTAAAGTACTGGTCTTTTCTCCCCATGCTGCTCCTCTCTCTGACGTTTCTCTTTATTAATTAAAAAACAAAGAGTTACAGAGCCTGGTTCATGATCTTTGGAAAGAGCGCCTTATTGCAAACAGAAAGGGATAATGTAGAAGGTGAGTAGAATCAGGAAGAGAATTCCTTTTAACTGAATTGAGATGAATTAAAGTACTGAGATGGGTTTAAGTCCCTGATGGAACTATATACCCATCTCACTGAAACTTGTATATTCCTTATAGTAATTTCTGCACTTTGGCTTTGATTTCCTTTTCTTCAAGTTCTCTCTTGATTCCATTGTGCATTTCTTTCACGATGAGTCCTGCCTTGGTATGAGGATAGCCCATTTTTTCACCGACCTCCCTGCAGAAATCAAATTCTTCAGCATTGAGCATCGAGTCTGTCAATACCAGATTTACCAGGTAAAAGAGCTGTTCAAAGCGTTCGTCGTCGTTTTGGGGAGCTTTGATTTTACTTTGATCGATGCCGGAGATCAATGTTTTGACTTCACTTCCACGCATGCCGTTCTTTTCTGCCAGCTGGATCAGATGTTCCATTTCCTGATTGTGAATCTTTCCATCTGAATTAATAACTTTTACATACTCGAGAATGTGCTTCTGCACTTCGTTCTTTGAATTATTAAACCAGTGATACATAGTATAAGAGTTTTGTTCTCTCAAAAAAAAGCAAAAACCTTTACTTAAAATAATCTCCTGACGTATATTTTTTAGCCATTGAATTTTAATCTCTTTCTAATGTCGGGAGTTTATAAAGGGCTTATCTTTATTGATTTATTGAAAAAGAGAAACCTTAAAATGAGAAAAGTCAGTAAGCCTTCAGCTGAAGTGTTTTTTAATTTTGACTCTTCCAGAAAGAACCGCCGAGTTTGGGATATCCATCCTGAATATCACTGATCGTAATTTTGTATTCTGTCAGTTCTTCAATCTGATATTTTTTATCAAGCTCCTGATCAATTACTCCGCTTCCATTCCAGTGTGATAGTTTCAGATTAAGTATTCCTGTGGCCGGGTCATAAAACCAATTTCCTTTGTAACCGCCTTCCTGCTCGAAAATATCACAATGCCCATCGGCTGTAAATGACATATTCTGACTTCCAGGGCCCGGGTCGTTAGGATCCACATCATCCCATGAACCGGCGAGCAGGGAAATATCGTTGCCCGAAGAGACATTCGGTGATTCATTCTTTGCACCGGTTGTATCCGCTGCAATCTTTGACTTTTGGATAGCTGGCTCATTTTGCACCGTATCTCCAACGATCTTTTCCGGATTGTTGTCATTGGCCTTGGTACCCGCCTCTTTACAGGATACGCAGAGAAGAGCTATAAGAAAAATAAGAATTGACGCTTTTGTTTTCATAATTGCCGTGGTTAAACCTAAGAGTAATCTTGATTTATTTAACAGAAAAGGATCCTGGTAAACAGAGAAATTTGATGAAAAAAAACAGATGATTATGTAAAGTAAAAAAGTAACAGAAACAGAGTGAGAAAAGAGGCTTACGCTCTCCGCTCTCTTTCTGTTTCTGCCTAAAGTGGAGCCGGAGGGATTTGAACCCTCGTCCAGAGTAGGCAATAATCGCGCCTTCTACATGCTTATCTTACTTTGATTGTCGGTATGGACCAGGCAGTAAGCAGCCGAATCCAAACTTAGTTGCTTAAGTTTCGCCAGAACGTCGCAACGCCATCCTGACTAGTTCTGCATTTCGACATTCCTTGACCAGCTCTCACAGAACAGAAGAGCTGAGGAACGTTAGCCGTCCGCCTTGGGCAGACTGAGCCTAACCCGACTAAGTCAGATTAAGCAGCTAAGGCGTAGTTTTCTTCGCCTGATATAATATGGAACTATCTTTCAAGGCTCTCATCCCATGAGCCTGCATGCTTATACACGTTACTACACGACCTGTCAATTCCGGTCGGCCCCAATACATCAATGAACTGAAAAGAAAAACAATTTACGTTATTCTATGGAATTTTAACACAGAGAGAAGGGATTATGTTCTTGTGCTTCAGAGAAATCTTCACTTGGTCCCTATGCAGGTTACACACAGTTTTTCTGAAAGAATAAGGAATCATTGTCCACAAAAAGCTATAAATGGGGATAACTATTCCTTCCGCGGCTCTGAATGCTATTTTCTAAATCCTATTTCCTTCCTAAATTGCTGAATGGATAATTTCGTTGTTTCCGCACGTAAATACCGTCCTGCCACTTTTGAAAGTGTTGTGGGACAATCACATATCACTACAACCCTTAAAAATGCCATTAAAAATAAGCATCTGGCCCAGGCTTTCCTTTTCTGCGGCCCGAGGGGGGTAGGCAAAACAACCAATGCGCGTATTCTGGCCAAGACCATCAACTGCGAAAACATAACGGCCGACATCGAAGCCTGCAACGAATGCGATTCCTGCAAAAGCTTCAACAACAATGCTTCCTTCAATGTGCATGAGCTGGATGCGGCTTCCAACAACTCGGTAGAGGATATCAGAAGCCTGGTGGATCAGGTACGCTACCCTCCTCAATATGGAAAATATAAGATCTATATCATCGATGAGGTTCACATGCTTTCCAACGCGGCATTCAACGCGTTCCTGAAAACCCTGGAAGAGCCGCCGTCTTATGCCATCTTTATTCTTGCCACCACAGAGAAGCATAAGATCATCCCAACCATACTTTCCCGCTGCCAGATCTTTGACTTTAACCGGATACAGGTAAAAGACATAGCCGGGCACCTGGAATACATCGCTAAAAAAGAAAACATCAAGGCCGAAGCCCAGGCCCTGCATCTGATCGCCCAGAAAGCGGACGGTGCTCTGAGAGATGCGCTTTCCATCTTCGACCTGATTGTCACGTTCTCGTCGAACAATACGGTCACGTATAAGACTACCATTGAAAATCTTCACATCCTGGACTACGATTACTATTTCAGGATGACGGATGTGTTCCATAAGCAGGATGCGCCTGCCGCCCTCGTGATCTTCGATGAGATTTTAAAACAGGGATTTGACGGACATAACTTTATTATCGGACTCAGCGAGCACTTCAGAAACCTGCTGGTCTGCAAAGATGCTTCTACCCTGAAACTGCTGGAAGTAGCCGACGATGTAAAGAAAAAATATTCGGAACAGGCACAGCAATCTTCTGTATCCTTCCTGATGTCATGCCTCAACCTGGCCAATACCTGCGATCTGCAATATAAGAGCAGCAGAAATCAGCGTCTCCATGTAGAGCTTACTCTGATGAAGATGGCCTACCTGAATTCGGTGCTCAATATCGCAAAACAAAATCCTGACGAGCTAAAAAAAAAGCCTGAGCCTCTGAGCCAGCCTACGACTGAAAAAATTGTAGCCTTTAAAAAAGAACAGGCTTTCAGCATCAAAGATCTTTCTCCCAAAGAAAATACGGTAACTAAAACCGAAACAAAAACCAGTCTCAAACTTCCCAAGCTCGATGCGCTGAAAAAAGAAGTAAGCAGCGAAAGCAAAAAACAGGAGGGAAAGAAAGAGAACGAGTCTGCCTACGGAAATAAGGAATTCACCCTGCAGGATGTCAAAAAATACTGGGAAAGCTTTGCGCAGAACCTGAAGAACGAAGGGAAGAAAAGCGAGCACATCATCATGGATCGAGATATCACATTGGACAAACACACGATTAAGGTCAAACTCGACAACCTGATCCAGGCCGACCAGCTTAACAGCTTCAAAGTAGACGTGCTGGAATTTTTAAGAAAGAAGCTTGACAACAACAGCCTCACGCTGGAGGCCGACGTTGCCGAGGCTGAAGGAAAACGAAAAATTTACACCTCGGATGAAAAATTCAAATACTTGTCCGAAAAGTATCCATTCCTGGATGAAATGAAGAAACGTTTCGGACTGGAAACAGATTTTTAACAAATAACAAGAGTCAAAACACAATTAACAAAACCGAACAATAGACATTCTTTGTTGTTTGAATTTTGTCATTTGTAATTTTTAAACGATATGAAGCATCTCCACTTAGTCCTTGTACTATTCCTTTTTCCCACTCTTCTCTCCGCCCAGAACAAATACCAGATCAGCATTCACACGGACCAGAATGGCTACAGCTACGAAACGGTCAGCAATGACCCTTTAAATGCCCGGATGTACACCCTGAAAAATGGACTCAAAGTCTACATGTCCGTTTACAAGGATTCCCCAAGAATTCAAACTTATATCGCCGTAAGAGCGGGTAGCAAGAATGACCCTTCTACCGCCACCGGCCTGGCGCATTACCTGGAGCATATTCTTTTCAAGGGAACTTCAAAAATCGGCACGTCGGACTGGGACAAAGAAAAACTGCTGCTGGACCAGATCGAAAACCTGTATGAAGCTTACCGCAAAACAAAAGACGAGCAGCAAAGAGCGAAAATCTACCATCAGATCGACAGCATCTCCATCCTGGCTTCTACCTACTCCATTGCCAATGAGTACGACAAGATGCTCAGCAATATTGGCGCCAGCGGAACCAATGCTTATACGTTCCTTGAACAGACCGTCTATGTGAACGACATTCCTTCCAACCAGGTAGACAAGTGGGCCGAAATTGAGGGAGAGCGATTCAGCATGGTGGTGCCAAGATTATTTCATACCGAACTGGAAGCCGTGTACGAGGAAAAAAATAAAGGACTGGATCAGGACCGCAGAAAAGTATGGGAAGCCATGATGGCCGGACTATTTCAGAAACATCCCTATGGAACCCAAACCACGATCGGGACCATCGAGCATTTAAAAAATCCTTCCATCACCGAGATCAAAAAATATTTCGACACCTACTACCGTCCGAATAACATGGCCATCTGCCTGAGCGGCGATCTTGACCCGGATAAAACGATCAAAGCTCTTGACAAATACTTCGGCAAACTAGCTCCGAAAGACATCCCGGTTTTCAATCCGCCCATCGAGATCAATGACAACAAACCCGAGTCCATAAACATTTACGGCCCGGACGCTGAAAATATCACCATTGCCTTCCGCTTCCCGGGCGACCGGAAAATATACATCAGTCACGACTCGAACTATACAGCGCGCTTTTATCCGAAAGTAAAACTGACAAAGCTCACCGACCATGCAGGAACAGTGCAGGAAGGAACTGTGGAGTTTTATGAAACCCCTCCTTTTTTCCTGAAGATGATTTCCATGCTGCTTACCAACGGACAGGCAGGACTGATCGACCTGAACCTGAACCAGCAGCAAAAGGTGATGGGCGCTTATGCTTATGAAATGAAATTTAATGATTACGCCGCTTTTGTGCTGGGAGCCAAACCGCGCGAAGGTCAAAAGCTCGAGACTGTCAGAGACCTTCTTTTAAGCCAGCTCGACTCTATCAAGCAGGGAAAATTCGATGAGTGGCTGCTCAAGGCCATTGTAAATGACTATAAAATATCAAAAATGAAGGAATACGAAAGCAACCGTTCCAGAGCCGATGCCTTCGTGGATAATTTCATCTCCGGCAAACACTGGTCGGATTATATTATGGAAATGGACATACTTGAAAACTTCAGCAAAAAAGATCTGGTTGACTTTGCTAATAAAAATTTTACCAATGATTATGTGGTGCTCTATAAACGAGTAGGCACAGATACCACCATTAAGAAAGTACCTAAGCCAAAGATCTCCGCTGTGCATCTGAACAGGGAAAAGCAATCTGAATTTTATACGAAGATTATGGGGCAGCCCTCAGACTCCCTGCAACCTGTCTTTATTGACTTCACGAAGGATCTGCAAAAATCTTCGGCGGGAAAACTTCCTATCCATTACAAGCAAAATGTGGAGAACGGCTTATTTAACTTATATTATGTCTGGGATTTCGGGAAAGATAACAACCCTGCCTATCCTGTCGCAGCAGCCTATATGGACTACCTGGGTACGGCTAAGTATCCGGCAGAAGAGCTGAAAAAAGAATTCTTCAAATTGGGCTGCTCCTACAGCTTTTCCGTATCGAACGACGCCATCTACATGTCCCTTTCCGGACTTCATGAGAATTTCCCGGCGGCGCTCAAGCTTTTTGAAGAGCTGATTGTGAATCCGGCTGCCGATCCGAAAGCCCTCAAGGATATGGTGGACGGAATCCTGAAATCCCGCGCCGACGCCAAACTTTCCAAAGACATTATACTCGGCCGCGCGATGGCCAGCTATGCCAAATTCGGACCAAAAAATCCTTTCACCACGATCATATCAGAAACTGATCTGAAAAAACTGAAGCCTGAAACGCTTACAACATTATTCAAAGAGCTTTACTCCTATCCTCACAGAGCCTTGTATTACGGGCCGGAGGATATCAGTAAACTGGGAAGCTTGCTGACAGAAGCTCACAAAGCTTCTTTTAAAAATAAACAGCCGGCATTAAAGAAATACCCGTTCAAAGACATCAAGGAAAATGTGGTCTATTGGGTGGATTACAATATGGTGCAGGCCGAGATCATGTTCCTGACCAAATCGGTTTCCTACGATCCTAAGCTGATTCCCGCTGCCTACCTGTTCAATGAGTATTTCGGCGGTGGAATGGGCTCCCTGGTTTTTCAGGAAATGCGTGAATCAAAAGCCCTTGCTTATTCTGTACGCTCCAAATACGAAACGGCCGGCAGAAAGGAAGACCCTAACTACATCAGCTCCTACATTGGCACGCAAGCCGACAAGATCAACGACGCCATCGAGGGCCTTCAGCTGCTGATTGAAGAAATGCCCAAATCGGATGTGCTTTTCGGTAATTCAAAAAGCTCCCTGATCGAAACACTGAACACGGACCGGATCACCCGTTCTGAGATTCTGTTCGAATATGAAAAGGCAAAAAAGCTGGGGCTTGATTACGACATCCGCAGGGATATTTACAAAAACATCAAGACCATGACTTTTGCCGACATCGAAGCTTTTCAGAAAAAATACCTGAAAGGGCAGAAAAAGATCATGCTGGTGGTAGGCTCGAAAGACAAAATCGATTTCAGCACCCTTTCAAAATACGGTAAAGTGCAGCAGCTGACGCTGAGGGAAATATTTGGCTATTAAATAGTTGGCAGTTAACAGTTGACGAATTGGCAAAAAATAAAATTTGCATTTTGTATTCGTTAACTGTCAATTGGCAACTGTCAATTTAATTGAATATTACCTTTCAAATCGCTAATATTGGCCTGTTATTCATGAATATTAACCTTAAAATTATTATACAATGAAAAAAATTAAAGTTGCAAACCCTGTCGTGGAGCTGGACGGAGATGAAATGACCAGGATTATCTGGAAATTCATTAAAGACAAGCTGATCATTCCTTACCTGGATGTAGACATTAAATACTATGACCTTGGAATTGAACACCGCGATGCCACTGCCGATCAGGTAACCATCGATGCCGCAGAAGCGATTAAAAAATACAGCGTAGGTATCAAATGCGCTACCATTACTCCCGATGAACAAAGAGTAAAAGAATTTAATCTGAAACAGATGTGGAAATCGCCGAACGGAACCATTCGTAACATCCTGGACGGAACCGTTTTCAGAGAGCCTATCGTTTGTAAAAACGTTCCAAGACTGGTAAGCAACTGGACTGCTCCTATCATTGTTGGCCGTCACGCATTCGGCGATCAGTACAAAGCTACCGACGTGGTGATCAAAGGAAAAGGAAAATTAACCATGACCTTCACACCCGAGGGCGGAGGCGCTCCACAGGTGCATGAAGTATATAACTATAAAGGGGATGGCGTAGCGCTGGCTATGTACAATACAGACGAATCCATCAGAGGTTTCGCCCAATCATGCTTCAATACGGCCCTTAACAAAGGCTGGCCTTTATACCTGTCAACCAAGAACACCATCCTTAAAAAATACGACGGTCGCTTCAAGGATATTTTCGAAGAAGTGTATCAGAAAGAGTTTAAAGCGAAATTCGATGCAAAAGGCATTGTGTACGAACACAGACTCATCGACGACATGGTTGCTTCTGCCCTGAAATGGCATGGAGAATTTGTGTGGGCCTGCAAAAACTACGATGGAGACGTACAGTCTGACTCTGTAGCACAAGGCTTCGGCTCATTAGGTCTTATGACTTCCGTGCTGGTAACGCCCGATGGAAAAACCATGGAAGCAGAAGCAGCTCACGGAACGGTAACCCGTCACTTCAGAGACCATCAGGCAGGAAAGCCTACATCCACCAATCCTATTGCTTCCATCTTTGCATGGACCAGAGGACTGGAATTCCGCGGCAAGCTGGACGGCAATAAGGAATTGATCAATTTCTGCCAGACTTTGGAGAAAGTTTGTATCGAAACGGTTGAAAGCGGCAAAATGACCAAGGATCTTGCGGTTTGCGTGCATGGAAACAAAGTAGAGCATGGAAAGCACTACCTGTATACCGAAGAATTCCTTTCGGCACTTGATACCAACCTGAAAGCGAAGCTGGGATAACTCATCCCTGGTAAATAAAGTAATAAAAAAAGTCCCGCGACATGTCGCGGGACTTTTTTTGTCTCTCTTACCCGTTATTCGGGCAACTATAGGAAAATGAATGCTAGAGTATCTTCTTAAGATCGGCCAGCGCCTCTTCTGAAAGAGGCTTGGTGATGAAATTGATCACGTATTCATTGTCAACGATACGGTCAATATCTCTTTTATTATCAGAGCTGGACAGGATGGCGATCTTACATTTCTGCTTCACCTCTTCGGGGAAATTCTCATATTCAAACAAGAAAACAAAACCGTCGACAATGGGCATATTGATATCAAGAAAAATAACATCGGGAAGATTAGCGATGTTACCTTTATTGCTTTCGATATATTCCAGCGCGCTCTTTCCTGAATTTTTTACTACAATATTCTTCGAGAACCCGGTCAGTTCAATTACCCTTTTATGGATAAAGTTATCGGTGTCATTATCATCAACCAACATAACGAGATCAATACTTTCTCTCATTGCTTCTGAATATTTTTTAATAAGTTAGGTAATACTACTTTAAACCTGGCACCTTTATTCAATGCCGACTCTACTTCAATAGTGCCATGCAGCTTGTTAACCGCATTCTTCACAATATACAGCCCCAATCCGGAGCCGTAAGAAATTTCAGACGCCCTGTAAAACATATCGAATATCCGGTCGATATACATGGGGTCTATACCCGATCCGTTATCTTCCACCACAATCTTCGCCCGATCGGCATCTGTCTCAATCAGAATGTTAATATATGAATTATTTTCAAATCTATGATATTTAAAAGCATTTGATATTAAATTATTAAGAATGGTGCCTATCCGGGTAATATCCGAATAAAACTCAGATTTTATTTCAATGTTCTTGTTAATCTTGATTTTATAGGCGTTTTCGAGGAACATGAGATTGTTGAGCGTTTCGTCGACCAATTCGGGAAAACGAATAAGTTTCGAATCAATTTCAAGTCTGCTGTTGCGGGAAAACAGGGTAAGATCCTTAATGAATGCATCCAGGCTGTATACGCTCTTATTCATCATATCCAGGTACATCTGCTGGGTTTTATCCTTCATTTCAAGCTTGGCCAGTTTGATAAGTCCCATAACCGATCTCAACGGTGCCTTCAGATCGTGGGAAGCTTTATACACAAAGCTATCGAGCTCAAAATTGGTGTTCAGAAGCTCCATTTCCGTGACTTTCCTCTTGGTTATATCGTGGAAGTTGATAATAATACCGCTGACTACGGCATCTTCAAGAAGGTTTACACCCACTACTTCACCATAGACATAGTCGCCTGTCGCATTACGGATCCTCAATGACTCAAGCGTATGGTTAACACCCCGCAATGCGATGGTTTCATTCAAAAAGGCACTCAGCATGTCAATATTCTGAGGATCGACGATATCGTAAATTAAACGGTCCTGGAGCTTTTCAGGATCAAATTTAAGGATACGCTGGGTAGAAGGACTTGCATAGTTCACCCGGAATTTTTCGTCAAGGATCAGGATCACATCCGATGAATTTTCAATAAGGGCCCTGAATTTTCGCTCATTGTCTTTAAGGATATTTTCCAGATGCTTCCTCTGCGTAATATCGCGGATAATGGCCTGGTGACGGCCGTCTTCCAGAAGCTTTGCGCTCACTTCCACCGTAAAGGGGGTGCCGTCCTTCTTGATAAACTTTCTTTCAAGTATGATGGACTGCCTGTCTTTCAGATCCGGCTGGCTCAGAGGCATCTCGCTTCGGCTGGCGGGATCTACCAGGCTTCTTATATTGAGGCTCAAAAATTCCTGCATGGAATATCCAAACATCTCACAGGCTTTCGGATTGGCTTCCAGAATATTCCCTTCTTCATCGGAAAGGTAAATACCATCAGAAGCCTGTTCCAGCAGCATTTTATATTTCAGCTCGCTCTCTCTGATCACTTTCTCAGCCATTTTGGCTTCTGTGATATCAATATTGATCCCAAGAAGGCCGATCTCCTTTTTATTGGCCAGGTAAAACGGCATCTTAATGGTATTCATGACCCGAATGGTTCCATCCGGATTTGTCGAATATTCATCCGGGATAAACCTGGACTTCCCGCTCCGGATCACTTCTTCTTCGATCCTCCTGAATTCCTTTGCCTCTTCCAGAGGAAAAAGATCAAAGTCAGTTTTGCCGATGATCTCATCCATCGTTTTGTTGCGCAGACTAGCGACCGATTCATTCACCAAAAGGAACTTACTATGACTGTCTTTGAGGTAAATCTGGTGAGGAAGCAAGTCGATGATCTGGCGAAGCATCTGCCGGTTCTCTTCGATGATGTTTTTGTCATTCACTCTCTCTGTAATATCGATCCCTATACCCAGCAGGCCTGGTTTTTTCTCGTCTTCCAGGTAAAAAGGTATCTTGGTTACCTGCAGGATTCTGATATTACCATTGCTGTCCTTTACATACTCTTCAGGAATAAATTTTTCCTTGCCTTTTTCCACCACTTCCCGGTCGTCGGCCAGAATTCTATCGGCCATGAAGGGATCCAGAAATTCCACATCGGTTTTGCCGATGATCTGCTCAATGCTGGTATTATAAAGATCAGCCAGAGCCTTATTCGCCAGCAGATACTTTCCTTTACTGTCTTTCAGGAATATCTGATGAGGAAGAAGGTCTATTACCTGTCTCAGAATTTTCCGGTTCTCTTCGATGGTTTTCTTATCCTTCACCCGTTCAGCGATGTCTGTAATCCGCACCAGCCAGTAGTTATGGCTTCCGGCACTGATCTCTGTGATGGCCTGACTGCCCCAGAAATAGGTATTTTCAGCCGTTTTAAACTCAAGCTCCTGCACGATAAATTTCTTCTTGCTGAACTTCTTTTTAAAATTATTCCAGGCGCCTGTGGAATAGGGGTATTTCAGAAGGAAGTTCAGATTATTCCCGATGATGTGATCGCGCTGGTTCATTCCGAACATGATCATCGCCCTTTCGTTGCATGTAGTGATGGCCGAGGTTTCAGGGTCGGCCAGGAAAAGAGCGTCGGGAGATTCATTAAAAATGGTGTGCAGAAGATCTTCCCGCACCCTCAGCTCTTCTTCCATCTCGATCCGGGAGTCAAAGAAAATCAGAATAGCTCCGCAGAAAATTCCAAGCAGGCTTATATGTACGAAAATATCGGCGTAAGAAGAAAGAAACAGAATGCAGGTAAGGGAATAAAATACAAAGACGAAGGCGATGTAGACATTTATATGGACTTTATTACGAAAGGCAAGGCATATGATAATAATCAGAATAATGAATTCCAGGATGTATTCAATATTAAAAGCATTTCTCTGGATCAGGTACAGGCAGTGAAAACTGTAAAAAGTAAAGACCATATAATTCATGTACATGATCCTTTGATCAAAATTCCGGAAAAAGGTGAGGCCGAAAATAATGAGTAGCATGAGGGAAAAAGCCACCCGGATCACCAAAGGGTCATAAACTTCGAAGGAAGACTCGTTTACGAAGAGATACCGCAGCAGGAGCGTGAACGTGGAACAGAGAAGCAGAATTATCCTGTAGACATTCATCTGCTTCTTGTCATCATTATCATCCTGCCGGGAAAGTATAAGGTCGGAAATCTGCATTTTGCTGAGAACAGCCGGGAAAGCTGTGGCTAATTTCCTAAAATTTACAATTATTCTGCTATTTTTTCAAGTTTGGCAGAGTAATCGTGAATTCGGTACCTTCTCCTAGTATGGAACTGACATCAATGCTGCCTCCCAGCTTTTCGACGACCTGTTTGGTAATATAGAGACCGAGACCGGATCCATAGGAATCCTGGGAAGCTCTGAAGAACATATTAAAGATCTTGTCCAGATACTCTTCTTTAATGCCTTTTCCATTGTCTTTCACCTGGATCACTACTTTATTCTTTTCAATTCGTATATCTACCAGGGCCCATGATTTTTCCACCCTGGAGTTCTGGTATTTAATACAATTGGAAATCATATTCTGAATAATAATAGAGAGGCGGGTGGAGTCTGAATAAAACTCATATTTACCCCGGATCTTTATCTTCAGATCAATCGTACCTGCATTGTCCATATATTTCAGGTTATCAATAGTTTCCTGAAGGATATGATCGAATTCAATCTTCTGAATAGTTACATCCAGCCTGCTGTTCCTGGAGAAATTGGTGAGGTCGGCAATAAAGGTATCCAGCTTATTGACACTTTTATCAATGAGGCTGAGAAAGTTATTTCTTTGATCGGAGTCTTCCTCCATTTTCGCAAGATTGCTGAGACCAAGCACGGAACGCAGTGGAGCACGAAGGTCGTGCGAAGCCCGGTAAACGAAACTATCAAGCTCAAAATTAGTCCGGATAATATCATTTTCAGCGATCTTCCGCTGAGTAATATCCCTGGCAAATACGCTCACACCGCTTACCCGGTCTTCGGAATAGATCGGATTATAGGAGATCTCATAAGAAAGATTTTTGTTTTTTGCAGGGAGATTAAATTCGGTAGAGAAAACATCTCCATTCAGTGCCTTATTGTGAAGCTTTACCCATTCTTCCCTGATATCATCGGGAAGAACATTTTTAAGATTGTCTCCTATCGCTACATTTTTCTTCACCGAATCCCGGAATAATTTCTTGAAGGCCGAGTTCATGGTCGTCAGATTCAGGTCTCTGTCTACCGACCATATGATATCGGAAGTATTCTCGATCAAAGTCATAAGCCTTGCTTCGCTTTCCTTCAGCGCCACTTCCGCCTTTTTCCTTTCTGTAATGATGGTCAGGTTCAGCAGTACCTGGCAGGGCTTACCCTGATTTCTTTCGATAATGGTGTGACGGTTAACCACCCATTCGTATTCGCCGGTCTTTCTCTTCATCCGGTATTCCATCGATTCGGTTTTCCCGGAGCTCTTGAGAAATTTTCCCCAATGCGCAAGTACGCGTTTACGGTCGTCGGGATGCACAATGGCATTCCAGGTATCGGAAAATTCAAACTCGGTCGTATCATAGCCAAGAATTGTTTTCCGGTTAAAGTATACCACTCTTTTATCGTACAGGTCGATGATATAAATCAGATCAGGAGAATTCTGAGCCAGGTTTCTGAACTTGAGCTCGCTCTGTTTAAGAGCGGCGATATTATGGTCACGCTCCAGCTCAGCCGCGGCTCTTACCGAAAAAATATTCAGCAGGGTTTCCAGAACCGCCTTGCTTTGGAATTTTTTCCGGCACATAACCCCGATGATGCCAATCTTTTTACCCATGGAATCAAGCAGAGGCACGCCCATAAATTCATCGACTGCCTGCTTTACAGGGAACTGCTTCTGCGGGAATTTCTTGCCGGTATTTTCTATCAGGATACAATGCCCTTTTTCAAAAATAATTTCTGCCGGACTTCCCTTAACGGGGAACTCAATGTTTTTCTGAATCTCACCATCTTTCAAAAACACCCTGGTCTTTATTTTGTCGTGCTCCCTCTCGCCGATAATAACAAAATCCATGTGGAAGGAATTAGCCAGGTGATGAGCCAGGGATATATAAAAATCCTTTCTGCCCCCTGAAATTCCCTGGGTGATCTCAATCAGGGTATCCTCCGCTATTTTCCTTTCTGTGATATCATCCAGCACACCAATGAAATTCGTAAGAGCTCCCGCCTTATTATAAACCGGAGAGATGTTCAGCTGATTCCAGAATAGCTTCCCGTTCTTTTTATAGTTCCGCAAAATGACGGCGACTTCTTTTTCGTTTTTAATAGCTTGTCTGACCTTTTCAAGATCCGGCTGCTTATGATCGCCGTTTTGAAGAAAGCGGCAATTCTTGCCGATGATCTCATTGTAACTATAGCCGGTAATCTGCTCAAAAGCCTTATTGGCATAGATGATCGGGTTATCCGGCTGATTCGGATCGGAAATAATGATACCGTTTTTGCTGGCGTCAATTCCGCGCTCCAGAAGCCGCAGATTTTCTTCCTGGTATTTCCTTTCGGTAATATCCCTTGAGTTTAAGATAATACCTTTAATGTGCTCGTTCTGGGTGAGGTTATTGAAGGTCGTCTCCATATTCAGGTAAAACCCACGGGCATGGAGAAACCTGTATTCAAAAGAATTGACTTTACCGGGCGCTCCCAGCACTTTCTTCATAACTCCCCTGAAAGCCGCCACTTCATTACTGTGAATAAACTCCTCGAAAAATTTTCCCGACAGTGCTTCTCCTTTGTATCCCAGTATTTTTTCAGAAGACGGACTGCTGTAAGTCACCTTCCCATCTTCATCCAGGATGGTAATTATATCTGAGGAATTCTGTACGAGAGACCTGAATCTCGCTTCGCTCTGCTCCAGCATAAGCTGGGCCTGTTTCCTATAAGTGATATCGACGGTAATGAGACAGATTCCCCGTACGCTTTTTTTGCTGTCAAAAACGGGAATAAGACTTATTTCTATCCAGTAGCCTTCCCTGAAATTAAATTCATCTACGACTATTTCCCCTTTTCTCACTTTTTCAAAAAGCGGATTAAAATGTTTCCTGAGTGCAGGAGAATCATAATAGGAAAGAATGTTTTCTCCGATCTCAAGATTCTTACCCATAGAAGTATAAATGACTTCCTGTGCACGCCGGTTGACTGTCACAATTTTCAAGTCGACATCGAGCAGAATAATGCGCTGCGAGGTATTGTTGAATATGGCCTGCAGATTTGCTTCCGAGTTTCGCAGGGCTTTTTCGGCCAGCATTCGTTCGGTAACATCGCTGAATACAGCCAGGTGCAGCCCCGGAAGAAAGCTTGTACGGGCTTTGAAATCGATATAGCGAACATCGCCCGATTTCTGTTTATACTTATATAGACCGGCAAGAAATCCTGCCTTCATAAAACCCTGCCAGATCTGATCAGACTCCTTCGTAGTCTTATGGGGAAAGATCGTCTTTACCTGGATCTTCATGAATTCTCTTTTGCTGATACCGTAAATGGAGCAGGCTGCAGGATTGGCATCTATGATATTTGAATTATCATCCAGGATAAAAATTCCTTCCAGGGCATTTTCAAAAAGCCCTTTGTATTTCCTTTCACTCTCCCGGAGTTCATTTTCCCGCAGGCCATTCTCCTCCACTTTTTTTATCAGAATAAGATAAGCACAGCCTTCATGAACATCGTCCCGGATGCATGAAATAGTATAATCTACCTGTTCTTTGTAACCGGATGAAGTATATAGCCCTGCTTTCCCTGAAACTGTTTTTTGCCTGGATACATTTCCAAAAGAAGTCTGCGGAATTTCCTCCCCCTTCTCATCGGCCAGTTGAAAAATATCTGCTACTCCTTTACTGCGAACCTGTTCTGTTTTGATTTCAAACATGGATTCAGCCATGCCGTTCAGCAGTAAAATATTTCCTTCCTGGTCAGCCAGAATTGCAGATTCCCCGATGTGTGCCATCAGAGATCTGAACGAAAGTTCCCAGTATGTAGAATCCAAATTCATGCTATCTGCTTGTCAGGAAATACTATATCTTAATAAAACTAAAGAATTAATGCTATCGTCTTTTAATAATAAGCTCTTCCCCCGTTTCCAGGGCATCGCCGGTTTTCCCGTTCCACTGACGGATCTCAGCAGGTGTCACTCCATACATTCTGGCAATTTTATACAAAGTCTCTCCCTGAACCACCTTATGCACAACACTGCTTTTAACCGCAGGTTTCACTAAAAGTTCTTGCCCCGGCTTCAGATTATTGTCCGGCAAGCTGTTCCATTTTCTGATGCTGTCGGCCTGCACCCCATAGGTTTTTGAAATACTGTAAAGTGTTTCACCCGCCTTCACCATATGAACCTGTCCCCTATCTACAACCTTATCTGTTCTCACACCTTTATCCGAAAGCGTGTCGGGGCTGGAAATTTTAATGGCCTGCACAGTATCCTTCTTCACCTCTTGCTCTTTAATGATCTTTTTCTCCGGTTCAGGAATTTTTACATATTCAGGTTCACTATTCTTAGGCCTTTTCATCCGAAGCCATATAA
>JBJMLY010000405.1:0-19794 GCA_045805025.1 Cytophagaceae bacterium
ATGGCAGTCACTATAGAGATAGAAATTGTTATCAGCCAATTTTTCATAAAATGATGTACTTTTTCCCAAACGTATTTGAAAAAAACAGCAAGTCATTTTTTGAATGTTATAACATTTAAAAAAATATGTAATAAAAAATAAATTTTTCAATAAATATTTTCGATCAAGAATTTATTACACAGCGCAGTATTTATACTTAAAGGGAAATCAATTTGATTATATAGACTAATAAATGTTTTTTATAGACAAAAAAGACATATCCACATGTAAGTTCAATAAATAAAGAAATATAAACCAATAAATGAAACACATGAACTACCGATTACTATAGATGTAATTGATAAAAATTACAGATGCTAATGATTATATGGCTTCAAATCTTGCTATTAATGGTAAATCAAGATGTAAGTTTCAAAAAATAACACTTTTATAATTTACTCATAAACAAGATATTATAAAATAAAATAAGTTGTGACTAAGCGGTGGGTCATTCAAAAACCATGAGGTTATTTGATAAGCTGAGAGTTTAAAAAGCTCAACACATCTGATTTTCGATATAATATTTTCTTACCCACCTGGATAAAGCTTATTCGCTTTTCATCACGAAGTTTTTGAGCTGTTCTTAACGAGATTTTACAGAACTTAATAAACTCCTTATTATTGAAATATTCTTCACTAGCAGGTAAAGGTGATTTTGAAAGTACGGATAATTGCTTTTCTATTCGCTGCAGCCGCTGAAGCAAGTCTTCAAAATTTTCTTTGGCAAGGATCATAATTTCCATAAAACTGAAATTTGATCCGAATTTATTTCTTTAAAAGAGTCGGGAATAAGGTAAAATAAAAATAGTTAAGGAAAGATTTTACCCGACTGATTTAAAGGGGCTAATAATAGGCTTTAAATTATTTGTAAAATTGCGTAAGGAAGGATGAAATAAAAAAGGACTGAATCTCTTCAGTCCTCGTTGGTGGTGGGCCCTGCTGGAATCGAACCAGCCACCCACAGATTATGAGTCTGTTGCTCTAACCGAATGAGCTAAGGGCCCGTTCACATTTTTACATCATTTGTAAATATGAGCAAAATGTGAGCAAATCTAAAATTTCAAAAAAATACGAACGTCTAACTATTTACTATTCAATCGCTACAAAAAACTGCGACTAGTGATTATGAGTCTGTTGCTCTAACCGAATGAGCTAAGGGCCCTGCTTTAAGGACATTGCCTCAAAACGATTTCTCAAAAAGAATCAACAAATACTTTTTATAGTGTAAATGATGGTTAAATTTGGGAGTGCAATTTTACATATTTGCCTACTAATAACCAAACGAATTGTTGAGTGGAGCTTAGCGGAATTAAAAACCTCATCTTCGATCTGGGGGGAATTATCATCAACATCGATTTTCAGCGTACCTTTGAAGCTTTTGCCAGGGCTGCAGGGAAGGACGTGCTTGGCGTTGTCAGAAAATTTGAGGACGAAAGGATCTTCGCCCGCTTCGAAAAAGGAGACCTTAATGAAGCTGAAGTCCGGTTTCTCATTAATAAAGAGTTAAACACCGCGCTTTCAGATGAAGAAACGGACAAGGCATGGAATGCCCTTCTCATGGATATTCCACCCCCACGGATCGAGATGCTTCGTGAACTTGCCAAAAATCATCGTATTTTTCTTTTAAGCAATACCAACAGCATTCATATCCGGGAGGTCAACAACATCCTCCATAAAAGCAATGGCATTCCCAGCCTGAATCAGCTCTTTGAACGGGTTTATTATTCCTACGAGATCCATATGTCGAAGCCTTCGACGGAAATTTATGAATTCGTACTCATGCAGAACGGGTTGAAAGCAACTGAGACCTTGTTTATTGACGATAACATCGATAACATCCGTGGAGCGGCTGCCACAGGCTTGCAGACCCTGCATATAAATTATCCCGAAGAATCGGTCACAGATCATCTTGTATGGAAGAAGAAAATCAAGTAAAGAAATATTCTATACACATCGGGCTTTTCCTGATCACGCTTTTCACCACGACAGCGGCCGGACAGGAATGGATGGGCCTTGCCGGACTTTCCTGGTGGGATGGATTCCTTCATGGGTTTGAATATTCTCTTCCTTTCCTGGGGATACTCACGGTACATGAATTCGGACATTTTATCACAGCCCGTAAGTACGGAGCAAAAGTTTCCCTTCCCTATTTCATTCCATTCTACATTCCAGGCCTGGGCACTATTGGTACCTTTGGAGCCTTTATCAGGATTCTGAGCGCCCATAAATCAAGAAAAGAAGTTTTTGATATCGGCATCGCCGGCCCTCTGGCAGGCTTTGTAGCAGCCATGATCCTCCTGTTCTATGGCTTCACCCATCTTCCGCAGCCCGGGTATATTTATAAGGTGCATGAATCCTACCAACAATACGGACCCGATTATGCAAAGAAAGTCTATACCTATCAGTTTGCCAGAGATCAGGATTCCATCGTATTTTATAACGCCAAAAAGCAATTTGAAGATCAGCAGGATGCCGATTCCCTGGCATTCCTCGCCCAGCAGAAAAGCCAGGGAAATAATAAGCCCGTCGTCTTCAATAAAAAGAAATTCAAGGATGGCGAATCTTTTAAGGCTTCGCCGCTATATACAGAAGTGATGGTAGGGAATAACCTGCTCTTTATGTTCTTTGAAAAATATGTGGTGGATGACCCTAAACTTGTTCCCAACAAATACGAGCTATTTCACTACCCGCTGATCTTCGCCGGATTTCTGGTCCTCTTTTTTACAGCACTTAATTTACTTCCTATCGGACAGCTTGACGGAGGCCATATCGCGTATGGCTTATTCGGGGCCAGAAATCACAAACTCATTTCGATGTCAGTATTTGTGGCCATGGTTTACCTGGGGGGATTGGGCCTTCTCAGGAATAATATGTTTGCCAATGTCTTTAACTCCGTCATGGATCTGCTCCTGTTTGCTCCCATGTACGTCTACCTGCTTTTCATGATCTTTTCCAGATTCACCGGCGATCAGCTGACCAACCTGATGGTGGCAGTCTGCGTATTCGCGGCTCAGTACTTCACCGAATTTCTCTTTCCGGACTTCCACGGCATAAGTCTGATTTATGTGGTCTTCTCTCTGCTGATAGGAAGAATGACAGGCCTCGATCATCCGGAAGCTTTTGACGACCGCCCCCTTAGCCTTGCAAGGAAAATCTTAGGCTGGGTCTCGCTGCTTGTATTTATCCTCTGCTTCACGCCATTCCTGCTGGATACGGTTTTCTGGATAAAGAAATAGACATTCCTTCGTTGATGGTTGCTGGTTTTAGTCCATAGTCGGCAGTCCATGCTTCACCCCAGGGTCGAATTAACTTTCTGGTAGATTATAATGCTCTTTTATGCCACCGCATGCGGCTTTATTATTCCTTAACAATCTTAAAAATTTCCGAACCGTTTCTGAAAATACCTGGATCAGGTATATGCCCTGCGAGAGGGATTGAAATAAATTCCATTATTTTGTCATCCTGAGGAACAAAGGATCTGACTGTCTTTGAGCGAAGCTGCTTGAATAAAACGGAGGGACTAAAAATAACAATATCTTTGATGCAATTAAATTCGTAAATCATGGGATGGAAAATATGCTCTGTTTTTATTAAAGATGCCGCTACCAGTACAGATCTGGAAGTTCTGAACGCGGTTTATGGCATGAATGAAGCGACGAAACAGAATGAGGTCAGCTACGAAGAAGCTGCTATGCCGGAAGACGGCTTGATTTATATAGGAAGGTACAACAATTCCCTCATCATAAGCGATCTGAATTTACTGGAAGACATCGGCCAAAAAGAGACGAGCAGAATTGAAAATCTTCTCATTAAAAAATTTCCGCGTCATGAAATTCTGAGCTGTTGCCTGCTGAGCTGGAATAACACATACGGATATTCTTTGATTAAGAATGGTGTTAAAATCAGAGCAAAATATGGAAGTGCAGACGAAGGTCTGGTTTTTGAAACCGGAGAACCTCTTGAAGAAGAGCGCGAGCTATACAGCAAAAGTAAATTAAACAAAACCGGAGACCGGATATACTATTTCGACGATTTCCCGGATGAACCATTTTCGGAAGATCAGGTGGGGGAAAATTTAGTATTCAATATCTGCGCAAGATTTCTGGGACAACCGCTTGACCGGGCGGATGACGAATTCCATTTTGAGAAAATATTCAGCGGGTACAGCAATGACTATGTAAAAAAACGCCTGGAGGAAATTCGGGAAAAATTCAGTCCGGAAAAGAAAACCTGGTTTCAGAAATTATTCGGTATTTAATGGGATGACTGTTGGGTGTTTTAATCCATTATCATTCCTTGACAATCTTAAAAATTTCCGAACCGTTTTCTGAAAATGCCTGGATGAGGTATACACCTGGCGACAGTGACTCTCCGACTTTCAGTTCATGCGACCCCGAAGGGTTTGCATATTGCTCCAGCACCCTGCCCGAAATATCCATGACCCGGATGCTCATCAGCTCGTTTTCGGAAAAATACAGGGTCGTGCTGTGCTGAAAAGGATTCGGAGACAGCTTTACGCCTACCGAATTAAAATCAATGAGAATGGGGCCGGTGATGAAGGAATTGCCATTTACGTCAACCTGGGCAAGGCGGTAATAATTTTTGCCGTAAGCAGGCGATGAATGCGCAAAGGAATATTCATTCAGATAAGCAGAAGTGCCATGTCCACCGACAATACCGATCCGCGTAAATGCGATACCATCGATGGAATGCTGCACTTCAAAGCGGCTGTTTTCTTTTTCAAAAGCAGTAGACCAGTAAAGCTTTGAACTGCCCCCTGATTTCTCTCCCCTGAATTCCAGCATACCTACCGGAAGCGAGCAGCCATCAGTAATGGTGTATGCCCTGATTCCACAAGGGTCAGGGAGTAAAACGCCGATGTTAAAGAAAGATCCCCCCTTTATGCCGTTGTTCTCACCCGTAACATTGATAACGCCTGAAACATCGCGGCCCCCGTCGGCCGTAGTCGTCGTGTTACGGCAGAATGCACCGGATGGGTCCGAGGTAAAAAAACGATATTTTCCCGGAGCAAGGGTTGTATTGGGACTCATCGTAAGCAATGCGCCGTTAACAACAGGTGCTGCGACAGGGCCCCAGTAAGTAATCGTGCCAAGATCATTCTGTATGGAGACATTGGCCGCACTGGTCGATGCCTTGCATTGAAGCTGAAACGAGGAAATGGTCACGCTGGTGAATGTTTCAAAATATACATTACCCACCGTAGGAGAAAAACAATCGGGCACCGAAGATTCGCCGACCGTGTAGGTAGCCAGCGGAGTCGGATCCTGCACATAAATGGTTTTAGGCAAGGCGCCATTATAGGTATAAGTGGCCCCTGTCTGAATAACGGGCAATCCATTGGAATTATTTGACCAGGTATAGTTGGCTTTGTTGGCTCCGGTACCCGTCAGAGTAACATTGGTATTCGGACAAGCATTGGAAGGAACGGTTACTACCGGGCCTGTCTTCACGATCACACTCTTGGTTCCCACCCGGGTTCTGGTGCAATTGTCAATGATTGTAAGTGTGACGGTATAAGTCCCTGCAGTCGCATAGGTATGCGTGGGAGCAAGACCGGTAGATGTATTTAATGCCCCGCTGGCTGGATCGCCAAAATCCCATGTCTGGGAGTTTGCTTTACCGCCGAACTGATAGCTAAAGCTTGCCGTTCCTCCTTCACAGAGGTTATTGCTGTAAATTCTGACCTGCGTGGTGAGGTTCTTCAATACAGGCGGCAGGCCCTCTCCCATCAGATTAACCAGGTAGGAATATTGCTGATACAGAATATTGGTAGTAAGTGTCGCAGTTGGCTTGCTCCATGCCACATCGGGAGAAGGAATCACGTTGATATATCCGGGGTTTGAAATGGAAGAGTTCCATCCCGGAAAATAAATTCTGCCATCTGGGCCCATCTGCAGAGCGCCGAAACGTACCACTTCTGCGCCTCCTGTATAATAACTTTTGGAGGCAAGGATCGCGGCCGGATTCGTGCCGGTGCCCGATGAAATATCAAACTGATAAACCGTTTTACGGCTGTTAAGTCCGGCTTCCGAAACATACAGAAACTGACCGCTGGGTGAAAATTCTATTCCGTATACTTCCAGGTTGAGGAAGGGTGCTCCCCCGGAACCCGAAAGCACAATACTGGGCGCTGAAATAATACCTGTCTTGTTATCGAAAGACAATACTTCCACGCGCGCAGCATTATAGAATGCCACGCCGATTTTATCAAAGCAGCTGTTCGTCTTGAACATCATAACCCCTTGTCCCGGAACGACAAATCCGACAGTCTGTGTAGGCGTCGGAGCAGCGGCAATTCCTGCCGACGTAGCTTTGAAAACATAATAATCGGCCGAGCTGGATGAGTGAAGTATGATCCAGTAATTGCCGGTAGGAACATTGCCTGCGGTATATTCAGGAATTGCAAGCGAGCCTTCACCGGCAGAAGCAGTAAGCGTTGTACCATTGGTGCCGGCTTTAGACGCGATTACAACGTCGCCAAGTCCGCCATTCAGGCTCATATCAACGATCACATATTTGACCGGTTTTGCGCCTCCGCTGCCTGTGGTAATCAGATAATACTGAGTGGTACTTCCCTGCACGGGAACGATCAGGCCAGTCTGCACCGTGTTGTCATCGCCGTTCAAGCCGGTTCCATTTGGCATAGCCGTATGGTTTTTGGTATAGATCACATTGCCATTGGTATAGAATAATAAATTTCCGTTGGGATCCGACATGGCACCTACGCCTTCGCCGGTGGCTGAATATTCAAGGCTGGTATTTCCGTTTTCAAGCTGTGCAGGGGGGGTAAAATTAAAGTCAAGTCCATTTCCTTTTCCAAAATACCAGACGTTTGCCTCTCCCTGCCCGGATGTATGTAGCTGTTGTAAAAACAGAAAACAGAGCAGAATAAAAAGCGATCTGAAAAAAGTGTTACGTCTCATAGAGATCCTCGGATTATACTTTATTTTATACGGGAAGCTGTTCCCGCCACGCTTATAATAAATATATACGCCATGCAGCGGATGGGTTGCCTTCGTACTGGATTATTTAATAAAAACGCGTTGGTAATGCGAGGATATAATAAGAAAAAATAACGCTATAAAAATTTATCAAAATACTTATTATCAACAATTTAATTTCAACATTAAGAAAGTTTATCCCGCAATAAATTAATTCTGAAAAATATTCTTAAAACAGGACGAAAAGAATAAGGCTTGATAAAAAATGAGCCATTTCAGAAAGCAGAATTCATCCGGAAAAAGGTGAGGTTCATCGATAGACAGTAAGAGAGGAGCTCCTCAGGATTTGTCGGGTAGAATAATTTTCTCCCAGCTATGAACCTGGGTAGCATGGCTGACTTTTTTATAAACCTCCGCTGCGGAATAAACCTTATTGCGGAAAGTCCAGCATGTGTTTCTTCTTAAATCGAGAAGAGCAGAAAGCTCATCCAGCGTCATCTTTTCCTTTTCATGCACCGTTTTATAGGCAATATAAAAGGCCTTATGAAGAGGAAATTTCACCGCATGAAATAACGTATTGGCAGTAACCGATTCCACATAACCGCACTTGCTGCATTTTTTGGAGAAGCCTTCATCCTGGGCTTCGCTGCCCCCGCATTTCCGACAGCCGAACGATTCTCCCCATTTAAGTTCCGAAAGAAACCGGCAGCAGGCGCTTTCATCCGGAAAAATTTTCGAGAACTCCTGAAGGGAAACCTCCTGTCCGCTCATTCTCACGCGGATCGATTCATGAATCTTCTTCTGCAAATCCCAGTTGTCTACATCCAGCCGGAGACTCATCTGATGGGCTTTATCGGTTACCTCTTTGAGTTTGTTATTGGCTTCTTCCAGCTCGGCATTCTTTTCGTGCAGTTCCCGAGTTCGTTCGGTTACTTTCGCTTCCAGCTCCTGGTTCACCTTATCTTTGAGCTTTTGATTGATCACCAGCTGATCGATTACCTTGCCCTGGGCCAGGGCTCTTTCTTTCAGTGCATTTTCCTTCTCCATCTTTTCCAGCTTGAAACGGTCGGCCAGCGCGAAAGACATAACGATGGCTTCCAGCACCAGTCCGTAATTGAGGCTGTAAACCGTGAATAAATTCCCTTCAATGGATCCATTTGAGCGCAGCCTGATGATGATCACGCCTACAAAGATGAAGGTATAGCCGATGATGAAAAAACGGGCTGGCTTGTATCCCTTGAAAAAACATCCCAGGGCAACGAAATAGACCGTAATAAAAGGCAGCACATAGACGCCGCGGAAATATAAATCTGAAGAAAAGAACGTCAGGGAGAGCGTGTAGTAAACAAAATAAAAAACCGTTACTCCGATCATCAGGCGGTTGTATAGCGGAAAAAGATTCTTCAGCTGAAGGAATTCCCTGGAGTAGATCATGAACGTAAACAAGAGCAAGGTCGGGGCAATGTGCGCGCCTATGTAGGGATTAACATGGGGAAATTTAAACCAGACATACTGATAGCCCAGCGAATCGTCGGCGAGTGTCGTGAGTATGCCGCTGAGGATATAGATCACATAATAAATATAGACCCTCTCCCTCACCGAAAAGAACATGAGCAGGTTGTAGACGGCCATAATAATCAGGATGCCATAGTAAATCCCCAGAAAATAATATTCATTCACGGAATAAAAGGCAAAGTAATGGACAGGTTTGATCCTGAAGTCAAAGCTGCTGAAGTTCATAGAGTGGACCCGGAGGTAAAAAGTCTGCACGCGAGCCGTGTCGACAGGCAGGTCCATCACAATGTTCTTATTGATGTATTCCCTGTTATAAAAATCGTGGTCGATGCCGGTTCGTTTAACTTTAAAGCCTTTATTGTGCGGAATGAAGAATTGCAGGTCATTGGTATGGGGAGAATAAGACTCAAGTAAAAAATTCTTACCTGAACGGGCGTTGTTCTTCACCTTAAATTTCAACCAGTAAACCGAGTGGATATTCTCGTTGTATACATAGTCGCGTTTGTTGAGCACAAACCGGTTCTGAAGCGAGTCGGATACCTCGTGGATGTTCAGCCTTCCTCCCTGGTCTTCCAGGATCTCAAAGTATTCGCCATGAAAAATAAATTCTTTTGTGGCATCGTCCAGCAGGATTACTTTCTGAGCGGAAGCATTCAGAGAAATGCAGAATAAAATCAGGAGACAAAAGAACGTTGTTCTTTTGAAAAGATACGAATGGTTATCCTTTGGATCTTTCATCTATGGAGGCAATGCCGGAAAAATTACTGCTCCTATAAGTTAGTGAAATATCAGTGAAAAAGTAAGAGGGAATATAGAGTAACGTAGAAAAGGATCAGGTCTGCGGGCAGAATTCGCTATTTCCCCTCCACGATGGCATATCCCTGCCCGAAAAACTGTTTCCTGAACCAGAGCTCAAAAGCAGGGTCTAAAAATTCGAACTTGCCTCCCACCTCATGGATCAGATCGCTGTTGATGAGTGTGGCCTTATTTTTACTCACATTGCGCGGAGTGCCCAGCTGGTAATGCTGCATCACCGACCCTGACGTAAACTGCGTTTCCCCATGGACCACCGCTTTCAACAGGTTCAGCTGTGTGGCGCTGATGCTTTCCACTTCTTTTTGATATAGCGGAGAATTAGCCTGTATAAGTTCGGTCAGCGCCGCATTGATTTCAGGCAGGCCTGCTTTCTTATGGGTATGATTCCAGATATAATGCGCCAGCTGTTGCACATACCAGGAATGATTCTTCATCAGCTTTGGAATCCATGCAGCATCTACGGTGCTGATCTGCTTACCTGAATCCGAAAATCCCTTCGCAATAAAGCTGACCCACTTCGTCTCTTCAATCTTCTGCAGCAATATAATATCGCCAAACCGGTAAAAAGGCTTAGCCGGATTGTTGAAAATATCGGCCATCATGTGGCGCTTGCTTCCATACAGACAATAAGTCACCGACTTCTGCCTCTGCCATACGGCACGCATTTTCTTTTCAAAATTCAGGTAGTTGGAAAAGGTCGACAGATTCTGAAATTCATCCAGACAGATGATCATCTTTATCCCCTTGTCCGCACAGATGGTTTCGGGCAGATTCAGGATCTCGTCGCTATGCTTCCGCAATTCTTTCCAGTCGAAGCTCAGACTGAAATCATTAACAGGGTCAATGCCCACGTTGATCTTTGGAATGATGTTCTTAAAAAACTCCTTTCCGCTACTTACCCATTCCTGCCACTTCGGAGAGGAAGCTTTAATTACTTCCCGGGCAAAGGTCTCCAGAAATTCCTCCTCGCTGCCTACCGAAAAAAGATCCATGATCACAGCCCGGTGCTTCTTCTCTTTTTTACGGATGTCATAAATGACTTTTTCCACCAGAGAAGACTTACCCCAGCGCCGGGGAGAGATGATCATCGTATTGATGCCGCCTGTAAGATTACTCCTCAGCTTCGCTGTTTCGGCTTCCCGGTTGGTGAATGATTCCGTGCTGACGGTATTGCCATAAATAAAAGGTGAATTCTTCATCATACATAACAGTACCACTTTTATACCAAATGGTATTATACCCAAAGGTATAAAATTTTAGTAAACCTGTAAAGTATTCTATAAATTCCTATCTTAAATCTTTATACATGACGTTACGTTAAGACGACCGGATAGGGTAAATAAAAAGAGCTTAACTTTAACAACATGACACACACAACAGGAGAGCGATTTTGAACCTGCGGGGCTATAGCATATTTTCTGTTTTATTCATCCTGAACCTGAGCACAGGCTTCGGACAAACCAGCTATGAGCTGACAGACCGCTATTACCCGATCTTTGATGCCCGGATACGAAGCCATGTGCAGTATTATAAAAGCAAATCAGACCGCACCGATCTGGCAGAACTGAAAAATAAAGAATTCCGCCCCGTAGATTCCTACCTTTCGGACCCCTATGATCCTGATGCCACTTACTGGTTCAGGCTCAAAGCACAAAACCGGTCGCAACAGTATTACCTGTGGTTCTTCGAAATTCATGATCCGCATATTCAATACCTGAAAGTATTTCAGGTGAGCGGAACAGATACACTGGAATACAAAGAGTCGGGCTTCAATGCTAAGTTTCATACCCGACACTCCAATCACAAGAATTTTGTTTTCCCGGTCAGAATCAATTCTTCCGATTCCAGCACCATCTATTTTGCATTCAGAAACAGCTACCATCCAAGCCTGAATGTCTGTCTAAGGCCAGCCGAGCAATTCGTGGACTATGCCCTGAATGAATATTACCTGCTCGGACTCTTCTATGGCATTCTTCTGATTATGGCAATCTATAATGCCTTTATTTTCTTCTCCACCCGGGAAGCCATTTACCTCTACTACATCGTTTATGTAATTTCGTATTGCTTCAACTCCTTCCGGGAAGACGGTATGGGCTTTCAGTTTCTATGGCCGAAGGCGCCGTTTATCAATCCTCTCGTAGAGTTCTTCGCTCCCATTCTGCTGATCATTTCCTTTGTGGTTTACGCGAAAAAATTTCTTTCCTTGCGGAATTACCATAGCGGACTGAACCGGCTTGTCGATATCAGTCTTTTACTTTACTGCGCTGCATTCACGCTGAATTATTTCGTTCCCGATATAGGCTGGATACGCTACTTTTACCTGCTGCCCCTCGGACTTACCGGCTACGGCGGCTTTGTGGCATGGAAGAAAGGCAACCGCTCGGCTAAATACTTTTTGCTGGGATTCTCATTCCTGGTCCTGTCGGTCACCATTTTTGTGCTCCGGATTACGAATTTTATTCCCACCAATGTATACTCGGTATACGCCTTTAATTTCGGATTCCTGATCGAAGTTGTTGTTTTTTCCTATGCCCTCGGACAAAGGCTTCGGATCGAAAAAGAGGAAAAAGAAAAAATTGACAGCCTGCTGATCCATCAGTTGCAGGAAAATGAAAAGCTGAAAGACTCGCTGAACAGGGAACTTGAAAAAAAGATCAGCGAACGCACCAGTCAGCTGGCCGATGCGCTGGCCGAGCTTAAAATAAAGAACGAGCAGATCGAAGCTTTTAATCAGTCCCTGGAAAAAGACAACAAGCAGCTGAATGAAAACATCAGTCAGATCAATAAGGCCAGACTTTCCCTGAAAGACCTGACCCTGGAAGAATTTCAGAAAATTTATCCGGATGAAGAAGCCTGCCTCAAATACCTGGCCGATGTGAAGTGGGCCAAAAGCTATGTCTGCAAAAAATGCGGCAACAAAACATCCTCCTCCGGAAAGACGCCTTATTCCAGGCGATGCACACGCTGCGGCTACGATGAATCGGTAACGAGTTTCACCTTATTCCATAATTCCAAAATCCCGATTACCAAGACCTTTTACCTGGTCTACCTGGTGCTCGCCGACAGAGAAATCTCATCCCATGAGCTTTCGGCAAAGCTGGATCTTCGTCAGAAAACCTGCTGGTCGTTCAAGAAAAAAATCACGGAAAGCATCAGGACCAGTTCCGGTACAAAACTGAACACCAAAGAATGGGGGCGGATTTTTTATAATCCGGCAGAATAAGTATTTATTGAATTTTTAGAGGAAAAAGACTGCGACGCTTGCGCCTTAATCATCTTCCAGGTTATTGCTATTCAATGATTATTTTGCAAAAAATCAACGTTATAGATTGGAGTACCTCTGTGCCTCTTGCGCCTCAAAATAAATATCAATCAATTGTAAATCAATAGATTAACTAAAAAATACCCTTGCAAATGTCCAAAAAAATACCTATTTTTGATAGAAACAAATCAATTCCCTATGAAATACCTGTTCGCTATCTGCATGAGCTTCATAATTATCGAATTAAAGGCTCAAACCGGCTTATTTAATGATTTTCCTAATGTAAGCGGATGGACTGGAGGAGCCAATTACTCTCTCTCCGACCCTTCGGGAACAGAAATGGTAGCGACGGGAACGAATGTAGGCCCTTCCTATCAGACTTTTAGCTATAATTTCTCATCTCTGGATCTTTCGGCTAAACCTTTTCTGCAGATCAAAATGAAATCGGCTGCAGCGGTTAAGGTCAGGATCGACTTCAAAGATATCAATGGCAAAGTGACGAATGCTGTGGCCACGAGCATAACCATTCCTGGCAATGGAAATTATGCAGACTATACATACGACTTCAACGGCAAGTTTTCACAATCCTATCCTGCAACCTCCACGGTTGATCCCACACAAATCACCGGATTAATCGTTTATTATAATCCCGGAGGAAGCACTGGTTTCAGCGGAACCGTTTATTTCGACAGCCTCCGGATCGGCTCGAATACCAATATCCCTGCTCCCCCAAAAGCTATCAAACTTAATCAGATCGGCTTTTACCCGAATATGCCCAAGTTAGCCATCGCAGCACAAGCAATTAATGATACTTTTTACCTCGTATCTTCCGACAAACAGGATACACTCTTTAAAGATAAACTGGCGCCTGCCGCCAACTGGACTTATTCAGGAGAAACTGTCCGAAAAGCCGACTTCAGCGTTTTTAAAACACCGGGTTCTTATTACATCAGTCTTGACAGCGGATACTCACTACCTTTCACTATTGCCTCCTCAATTCACAATAGTGCAGCCAAAGGAATTCTGAAATCCTACTATTATAACAGAGCTTCGATGGCCATTACAGCTCCATGGGGAGGCTTATGGACAAGGGCATCCGGACATCCGGACAATGTGGTCTATGTACATTCTTCTGCCGCTACTGCTCAGAGACCTGCCAACTTTGTCTTTTCTTCTCCTCGGGGATGGTATGATGCCGGTGACTATAATAAATACGCTGTAAATTCCGGAATTACAACCTATAACATACTGGCCTTGTATGAACATTATCCTTCTTATTTCGATACACTCAATACCAACATTCCCGAAAGTGGCAACAACATACCAGACATTCTGGACGAAGCCCTGTGGGAGATTCGCTGGCTATTAACAACACAGGATCCAAACGACGGCGGTGTTTATCACAAGATTACTTCATTGAATTTCGACGGCATTGAAATGCCTTCCAGCGATCATGCCACCAGATATGCAGTCGACAAAGGTACGGCCGCTACTCTCGACTTTGCAGCGGTTATGGCTCAGGCTTACAGAATCTTTTCAAAATTCCCTGCCGAACTTCCCCAACTTGCGGACTCCTGTCTGAATGCCTCGGTCAATGCTTACAACTGGGCAGTCGCCAATCCTTCCGTGAAAATTACGGCCAACCCTACAGGAGTAAATACAGGGACATACGGCGACAATAACCTGAACGATGAATTTTCCTGGGCACGGATGGAGCTTTATGCCGCAACAAGAAATGACAACTATTATCGGTCGGCAGATCTCAGTTTGAACTTTTCAGTACCCGGATGGGCAAACGTAAATACGTTGGGATTAATTACACTGGTCAACTACAGAAAAGCGCTGAATACTGCCGGCTATGCAGATACTTCCGCCATGGTGATCAAAATGACCGCACTTGCCGATATCTATAAAAATTATTATCCAGGGTCGGCCTATGGAATCGCAATGGGAAAAAACACCTATGATTTCAATTGGGGCAGCAATTCAAATGCCGGCAATCAAGGCATGCTTATGCTTCAGGCATTCCGCATAACCGGAGATAGCTCCTATCTGAAAGGAGCTCTGGCCAACCTCGATTATCTTTTCGGAAGAAACGGTACCGGCTATTCTTTCGTGACGGGTTTCGGAAGTAAGCTGCCTGTTCATCCCCATCACAGGATGTCGGAAGCAGACCCTGTAAATGCTCCGATTCCCGGTATGATCGTTGGTGGTGCCAATCCGGGTCAGGAAGATGGCTGCTCAGGTTACCCGTCAGGTCTTGCGGGCAAATCATATGTCGATTCATTCTGCAGCTTTGCTACCAACGAACCAGCTATTAACTATACCGCAGCCGGAGCATACCTGACAGGCGCGATAGAAGCCCTGATGGCAGGAGCTTCCTTTTCTCCCGCTTATTCTACACCGCCTGCGCCGGTGACCACCTCTATTAAAGGTTCTTCAGGCATTCTATCTGTCAATATTTATCCGAACCCTGCCAGGGATCGTTTTAATATAGAATTTGAAAACCAGGGTTCGGGAAACGTGGAGATCACGGACCTGAGCGGCAAACAAGTCTGGAATCATACAGTATCGGAAAACGGATCTGTTTCCATGCCGGTCAGCACCGAACTCTCTCCGGGAATTTATTTTGTAAAAATCTCCACGGAAAATGGAGTGGCTGTCAGAAAGCTGGAGATCCAATAAGGCAATAGTTCTGAAAAAAAATCATCCTGTTGGAATAAACTATTTTGTAACCCAAACACCGGACCTATGCTGGGCAAAGCCTGTATACTTTTTCTTTCAGCCTTTATTCTGACAAGCTTTCATACGGATAAAAATGAAAGCCTGATCAGTAGCCTGGAAATATATAACCTGAAATCAGGGAAAAGAAAAGTAATCTACACCAAACAGCAGCATTTCGAAGCGCCGAACTGGTCGCGGGACGGAAAGTTTCTGGTTTACAACAGTGAGGGAAAGATTTACCGTATCGCTGCTACCGGCGGCAAGCCTGAACTGATCAATACCTCCTTTGCACAGAAGTGCAACAACGACCATGGCATTTCTCCCGACAATTCAGAACTGGTCGTAAGCCACCACGAACAAAATTCAGGCAAATCCATCATCTATATTCTTCCTCTCAAAGGAGGAGAACCCAGACAGATCACCTCTTCAGGCCCATCCTACTGGCATGGTTGGTCGCCCGATGCAAAAAACCTGGCCTATTGCGCTGAGCGAAACGGGGAGTATGACATCTACACTATACCGGTTTCGGGAGGCGAAGAAAAAAAACTAACGAATGCTGCCGGACTGGACGATGGCCCGGATTACACCTACGATGGGAAATATATTTACTTCAACTCCGTGCGCAGCGGAAAAATGAAGATCTGGAGAATGCTGGCCGATGGCAGCGGACAGGAACAGGTAACGAACGATGAATACAACGACTGGTTCCCGCACCCATCGCCTGATGGAAAATGGCTTGTCTTCGTTTCCTATGCACCGGAAGTAGATGGACATCCCGCCAATAAAAATGTAACGTTGCGGCTGATGCCTCTGGCCGGCGGAAAGCCAAAAGTCATCGCAAACCTTTTCGGCGGACAGGGAACTATCAATGTTCCATCCTGGTCGCCCGACAGCAAAGAATTCGCCTTTGTAAGCTATCAGCTCAGTAACTAAAAGAAATGACGGAAAGCATTCACAAAAAAAGACTCTTTACCGCCAGCTGCATTGCCCTGGTTTCCACAGCCATGACTTTTTCCATCCGAGCCAACCTGATCGGCCCGCTGGGAAATGAGTTCAGCATCAATCCTTACGACATGGGCATTATTGTCAGCACCGCCTTCTGGGGATTCACACTTTCCATGATTATCGGCGGGGCTTTGTGCGATAAGCTGGGTATGCGCCGCCTGATCTTTTTTGCCTTCGCCGGACATATCAGTGGAATTCTTCTTACAGCGCTTTCTTCCGGCTTCTGGACTTTATTCAGCTCTACCCTGCTGGTCGGTATCGGAAATGGTTTTGTGGAGGCAGCCTGCAACCCTCTGGTTTCTTCCATGTATCCGGATCAGAAAACAAAAAAGCTGAATCAGTTTCATGTATGGTTTCCAGGCGGCATTGTGATCGGCGGACTTGCCGCTTATGGACTTGATGCACTAAAAGCAGGCTGGCAGATACAGATGCTGGCCATTCTCATACCCACCATACTTTATGGATTTTTATTCTTCCGGCAAAAATTTCCTCCGACAGAAAGGGTCACGAAAGGAGTAAGCTACCGGGATATGCTCAAAGCCTGCCTCAGTCCGCTCTTCATTTCGATGGCCTTATTGATGATGCTGACTGCCTGCACGGAGCTCGGCACCAACCAGTGGATCGTGGAACTGCTTGGCAGCATCGGTGTGCCGGCGATTCTGCTGCTTGTTTTTATCAATGGCCTCATGGCGATCGGGCGTTCTTTTGCTGGAACTATTGAAAGCCGGCTTTCCCCCGCAGGAATGCTTTTGTTCTCTGCCGTATTCTCCGCTGCTGGTTTATTCCTGCTAAGCCAGACCCAGGGTTATGCCTCCTTTCTTGCCGCTGCTATCTTTGCCGTTGGAATCTGTTACTTCTGGCCTACCATGCTCGGCTTCGTATCTGAATATATTCCTCAGACCGGAGCCATGGGGCTTTCGATCATGGGCGCTGCCGGTATGATTTTCGTTTCATTTGCCATGCCCTACATCGGAGGTTTTTATGAACAGCAGCAAGTTCTTAACTTACCGGAAGGATACGATCTGGAATCACTCAAAAATGCGACACTGGAGCCTGCACATAGTCAATGGACGGAAGTGAAGCTGAAGGCCGGTTCAGAAACGCTCCGGTATATATCAGCTATTCCCGCCTTTCTGAGTCTTGCCTTTTTTTTCCTATATCTGAAGATGAAAAAAATAAATTTACCTGAACACGTATAAAAGCATGACAAAAAACAGACGTGACTTTATCAAAAAGCTTTCTATGGGAGCTGCCGGACTGAGTCTGATGGCCGCCCTGCCCTCTTATCTGTTTGCGGAAGAAAAGAAAAAGAAGTTTGATTTTAAAATTTCACTGGCACAGTGGTCTCTGCATAAGGCCCTGTTCAGCAAAAAACTTTCCGCTCTTGATTTTCCAGTTACGGCAAAAAAAGACTTCGGCGCAGAAGGCGTGGAATATGTGAACCAGTTTTTCTCCGACAAGGCCAAAGATATGGTCTTCCTGAAATCGCTGAAGCAGAGAGCGGACGAGAACGGAATTAAAAACATACTGATCATGATCGATGGCGAGGGCTCGCTGGCTGACAAGGATCAGAGCAAAAGAATTAAAGCTGTCGAAAATCATTACAAATGGGTGGAAGCGGCAAAATACCTGGACTGTCATTCCATTCGCGTAAATCTTCACGGAGAAGGAACAGAAAGTGAATGGAAGAACGCTTCGGTAGATTCTCTTGGAAGACTCAGTGAATTCGGAGCCAAAAACAAAATCAACGTAATCGTCGAAAATCACGGATCTTATTCTTCAAATGGTAAATTACTATCCGAGGTAATCCGGCAGGTAAACAATAAAAGCTGCGGCACGCTGCCCGACTTCGGTAACTTCTGCTTCCGCCGGGAAAAAGGAGACCTGTGGGAATCTCCCTGCGTCGAATTTTACGACAAATACAAAGGCGTAGAAGAAATGCTGCCGTATGCGAAAGGAGTAAGTGCCAAAAGCTTTGATTTCGATGCCGAAGGAAATGAAACCACGATCGATTTCCGCAAAATGCTTAGCCTGGTAAAAGCCTCGGGCTATCAGGGTTATATCGGAATTGAATACGAAGGGGAACGAATGAGCGAAGAAGACGGTATACGTGCCACTAAAAAACTGCTTGAAAAAGTCAGGGCTGAGCTGGCTTAATTTTTAGATCAAATCAATACGGATGTTATGAACAGAAAGGTCAGAATGGGTATGATCGGCGGCGGAAAGGATGCTTTCATCGGCGCCGTACATCGCATGGCTGCAGCCCTCGACGGACAGATCGAGCTGGTCTGCGGAGCATTCAGCAGCAATCCGGTTAAATCGATCGAAGTCGGCAAAGAACTACATTGCGCGGAAAACAGGCTTTATGTTTCATTTAAAGAGATGATCATGGCAGAAAGCAGGATGCCCGAGTCCATGAGAATGGATTTTGTTTCTATTGTAACACCGAACCATTTGCATTACGAGCCTGCCGCTTTTGCCCTGCAAAATGGTTTTCATGTTTTTTGCGAAAAGCCTTTATCCTTTTCCATCAAAGAAGCTCTGGAGCTTGAAAGACTCGTAAAGGAAAATAAAAAAATATTCGGACTTGCCCATAACTATACCGGCTACCCGTTGATTAAGGAAGCCAGACATCTTGTGCGCGCAGGAACGCTGGGAAAGGTCCGCAAAATTTTGGTAGAATATCCCCAGGGATGGCTTAGTGAAAGGATCGAAAAAGAAGGACAAAAGCAGGCTGCCTGGCGCACAGCCCCCGATAAAGCAGGCATCAGCTGCTGCGTTGGAGACATCGGTACTCATGCGGCAAACCTGGCAGAATATATCAGCGGTTTAAAAATCACAGAGATCGCTGCCGACATAAGTACATTTGTTCAAGGCAGAAAGCTGGATGATGATGCCGCTATCCTTCTTCGTCTCGATGGCGGAGCCAAAGGAACTTTGGTGGCCAGCCAGATTGCCGCCGGCGAGGAAAATGAGTTAAAAATAAAAGTATACGGTGAGAAAGGCGGCATAGAATGGCTTCAGTCTGATCCAAACAAACTATTCCTGAAACTATCAGGCGAACCCGTGCAGATCCTGAAAGCAGGAGTGAATAACCTGTATTTGTCAGACGAAGCCAGGAAGAATTGCCGTCTGCCAGGAGGACATCCCGAAGGATATATTGAATCACTGGCCAACCTGTACCGCAATTTTTCTGCCGCCATCGCAGGCAGTGCAGAAAAAGATTTTCCCGGTATCGAAGAAGGTGTACGAGGCATGCGGTTCATCGAAGCCGCTATTGAGTCGGGAAAAAACAATGCCGAATGGATCAAACTATAGCATGATATGAGAACCATCAAAGGTCCCGGACTTTTTCTGGCCCAGTTCATGGGAGACAAAGCTCCCTTCAATTCACTGCCTGACATCTGTGCATGGGCTTCAAAGCTTGGATTCAAAGGCGTCCAGATACCAACCTGGGACAAGCGCTGCATC
>JBJMLY010000406.1:0-13341 GCA_045805025.1 Cytophagaceae bacterium
ACGAAGAGATTGAAAAACTGAGACTAAGTGCCACCTCTGCTCTTATGTCGGGCAGGCGCGATGTAATCGTCGTAGCATCCATTTCATGCATCTATGGTATCGGAAATCCGGAAGAGTTTGCTAAAAATATTGTGAGGGTCACAAAAGGCGACAACATCAGCCGCAATAAACTTTTATATTCTTTTGTCGAAATTCTCTATAGCCGCAGCGGCGCTGAATTCAAAAGAGGGAACTTCAGGGTAACAGGTGATACGGTAGACATTTTTCCTGCCTATGCGGATTTTGCCTATCGTATTTTTTTCTGGGGTGATGATGTCGAAAGCATTGCCCGAATTGATCCCTATAGCGGTAAAAAGCTGAATGAAGAAGGATTTATTACGATATATCCGGCCAATTTATTTGTTACAGGCAAGGATGCGCTGAACCGCGCCATTTATGAAATTCAGGATGACCTGATGGCTCAGATCACTTTGTTCGAAGGGGAACAGAAAAATATGGAGGCCAAACGGATTAAAGAGCGCACGGAGTTTGACCTGGAGATGATGCGTGAAATCGGCTATTGCTCGGGTATTGAAAATTACTCAAGATACTTCGATCGCCGGCAGCCGGGTTCCAGGCCTTTCTGTCTGCTGGATTATTTTCCGCAGGATTATTTAATGGTAGTCGATGAGAGCCACGTGACCATGCCTCAGGTCAGAGCCATGTGGGGAGGGGACCGTTCCAGGAAAGTAAACCTGGTGGATTACGGCTTCCGTCTGCCTTCGGCTCTTGATAACCGTCCTCTTACCTTCAGTGAATTCGAGGATATGATTAACCAGGTGATATTCGTGAGCGCTACGCCTGCGGATTATGAGCTGAGAAAAACGGAAGGTGTCGTGGTCGAACAGATTATTCGTCCGACAGGTCTGCTGGATCCGGTAATTGAAGTGAGGCCCAGCAAGAATCAGATCGACGATCTGCTGGAAGAGATACATCAGAGGGTGAAGCTGCAGGAACGCGTCTTGGTAACTACCCTTACCAAGAGAATGGCAGAAGAGCTTAGTAAATTCCTGGACAAGGTGGGTGTGAAGGGAAGGTATATACATTCGGAAGTAAAGGTGCTGGACAGGGTTGAGATCCTGCGTGAGCTCAGGCTGGGAGTCTTTGATGTGCTTGTGGGTGTGAACCTGCTGCGTGAAGGACTCGATTTGCCGGAAGTTTCTCTGGTAGCGATTATGGATGCCGACAAGGAAGGATTTCTGCGAAATGTAAAATCCCTTGTGCAGACGATTGGGCGCGCAGCCAGAAATGAACGGGGCAGAGTGATCATGTATGCCGATAAAATGACCGATTCAATGCGTGAGGCCATTGATGAAACCAACCGGAGGAGAAGTATACAGCAGGAGTATAACATAAAGCATAATATTACGCCTACGACAGTATTCAAATCCAGGGAAGAAATCATGGGACAAACCAAAGTGGCGGATTCGAAAAAAGTGGTCAGGGAATATTATATCCCCGAAGAGAAAACCCTGGCGGCAGATCCTGTGATCAGTTATATGAATAAGCCTGAGCTTGAAAAAATGGTTCTGAAGACACAGAAGCAGATGGAAAAGGCCGCCAAGGACCTGGATTTCATCGAAGCCGCCCGGCTGCGGGATGAATATTTCGAGCTAAAGAAATTGCTGGAAGCAAAAAAATAGATTGTTTTTTCGTCATTCAGCGTAGGCGGGAATCTCCCGATGTTTGTACTCACCTCACTTGGATAATCCACGGAAACGCAAGGAGTTTTCTCCCACTTCAGAATCACCTGAAAACAATTAAAGCGCAAGGAGGGTTTGTATATATACAGATCATCAAACACGCTTTTTTTATGAAACGATTATTTTTGGCGCTTCCATTATGGCTTCTTGTATTGAATGCGGCGGCACAGAAATTTGGAAAGGAATTGTATAAGCCTATTGCTGGAGCAAAAGGTGTCACCATCGTTTTACAGTCGCCTAATCCAATTGCTTTTGCCGGCATTAATCAACACCCCAGAGGGATCGCTTTCTTCAGGTACTATATTACCGATAACATAAGTCTTCGCGGAAGCCTGGGCTATAAAAAGAATAAGTTTAAATATGAGGGAGTTATTTGGGGCGGGGCTACCCGTGAAAAATTTGTAGGAGATACAACGGGTATCAGCATCAGCCTTGGAATCCAGAAATCGTTCGGCTATAATGCCAAGCTCGATCCATATCTCGGACTTGAATTTTTATACGGAACAGGCAGGGCTAAATACAACGATGCCTATTATGTTGAAAATGCTGATATGACCGATGACCCTTACGACAACAATGGAGATTATATGAAAATTATCGGGCATGATACTCCTATTAACAGGTACGGCGTAATGCCGGTAGCGGGTTTTAATTACTTTATGGTGGAGAATTTCGCCATAGGAGGAGAGCTTGGCTGGGGTATTATGAGAACCACGTTCGGTCACCTTACCGAGCACATTGTTACACCAAGCGCAACTACCAGCACATCCACCCAGGATAAATCTTCGAACGTAGCTACAGGACTAGGACAAATACGGCTGACTGTTTCTGCATTTTTTTAATCGCTGAAAATTGCACTAAAATTTCAGGTCCTGGCTCTGGTCAGGACCTTTTTTGCTTTTCTGGCAAAATTTAACCTATAATTAACATGTTTTAACGCTGTTTTTTTTGCGCAGATTTGCATTTTATTGATAAAATACTCTACTTTACGCCCATTAAACCATTTTTAAACTAAACCATTTAACTATGAAAAAATTATTCGTTGTACTTTTTGTTATGGCAACCGGCGTACTTTCTGTTAGCGCTCAGGATGCGGCAACACCAACTGCCACTGGTCCTATCATGTCTAAGAGAGGTTATGCAATTCTTCCACAAGGCGGTGACTGGGGTATTTCTTTCAATGCTATTCCAGTTCTTAACTATGTAGGTAATACATTCAACAACACTGCCGGTAACACTGTTTCTGCTGCTTTCCCAGCAGTAGGTGCTGTTTCAGCAAGAAAATTCATTGATGACAACAATGCTTACAGAGCCTTGGTAAGATTTGATCTAGGTACTACTTCTATGAAGAACAACACTGCGAGCGATGCTTCAGGTGCTCCTGCAGGAACAACCGTAGAAGATAAAGAGAGCATCAAGAACTCTAACATCCAGATCGGTGGTGGTATCGAAAAAAGAAAGGGAACTTCAAGAGTTCAAGGTATCTATGGTGCTATGGCTATGATCGGCAAAACAGGCGGATCTAAGAAATACACTTATGGAAACGCTTTCAGCTCAACCAACACTGCTCCTACTACTAACAACTTCGACGGTAATGACCTTGGAGGTGCAAGAATCACTGAAACTAAAACAGGTTCAGGTTTCTCTATCGGTGTAGTTGGCTTCATCGGCGCTGAGTATTTCGTTGCTCCAAAACTTTCTCTGGGTGCTGAATTCCAGTGGGGTCCTTCATTCCAGTCAAACGGTAAATTAGATACTACTGTTGAGTCATGGGATGGTGTGAACAACGTGGTAAAAACTACTACTACTTCAGTAGCTGGCGGATCTTCTCTTGGATTCAACACTGCTGTTACTTCTATCAACCTGAACTTCTTCTTTTAGTAGATAGAAATTCTTATAATAAAAAAGCCCTCGCATCATGCGAGGGCTTTTTTATTATAAGCCAACATCGTCTATGACATAGACGCCGGCTTTTGTACATAAAAAAATCCTCACATTGGCGAGGATTTTTTTATTTCTGAACTGATATAAAATCTGTGTAACCAGTGCAATTTGATAAATCAGCGGGTTATTTGGCTGCCTTGAATCTCTGACTTACAGCTTCCCAATCCACCACATTCCAGAAGGCAGCGATATAATCGGGTCTTCTGTTCTGATATTTCAGGTAATAAGCGTGTTCCCACACATCAAGTCCGAGTAGAGGAGTGCCTTTCTTTTCAGCGACATCCATTAAAGGATTATCCTGATTTGGAGTAGAGCATACTTCCAGACTTCCGTTGTTCGCGATCAGCCATGCCCAGCCTGAACCAAAACGGGTAGCGCCTGCATTGCTGAATTCTTCCTTGAATTTCTCGAAGGATCCGAATTTCTTATCAATGGCAGCAGCCAGATCGCCGGTAGGTTTTCCTCCGCCTTTTGGAGACAGGATCTTCCAGAAAAGAGAGTGGTTGTAGTGCCCTCCTCCGTTATTTCTGACAGCAGGCGCAGCCTTGCTGATATTACTTAATATCTCCTCAATGGATTTATTTGCCAGGTCTGAGCCTTCCAGGGCTTTATTCAGATTGGTTACATACGCGTTGTGATGCTTTCCGTGGTGTATCTCCATGGTAGCTTTGTCGAAGTGTGGCTCCAGTGCATCGGGTGCATAAGGTAATGCCGGTAATTCAAAGGCCATATTTTAAAAAGTTTAGTTATTTAAAAGTTTAAAGTATAAAGATAAAATTAAAGACGTATAACTCCGCTAATTATTTTAGAGCATCAACTACTGATCTCTTAGCTTCAGAAAGAATTTCTTCATCAGGTCTTCGCATTCTTTCTGCAAAACACCGGTAAGAAGTTCTGTTTTGGGATGCAGCATATCCGCTGAAATCCTGCTGTAACCCCGTTTCGGGTCAGGAGCACCGAAGACTACTTTCCGGAATTGTGCCCAGTATAAAGCTCCGGCACACATCACGCAGGGCTCAATCGTTACATACAGGTCGCACTCTGTAAGATATTTGCTTCCAAGATGATTCGCAGCGGATGTAATCGCAATCATTTCAGCGTGGGCGGTCACATCATTGAGCCTCTCCGTCTGATTGTATCCCCGGGCAATAATTCTGTTGTTACATACCACGATGGCACCTATCGGAATTTCTTCTTCCTCAAAGGCTTTACAGGCTTCTTTATAGGCCTCCTTCATGTAATGTTCGTCACTGAAAACTGTGAGCAAGATTATTTGTTTTTTTTAGGGTTGTGTTTCTTCTGCTCCTGCAGTACTTGTTTCGAGTTGCCGCCTTTCTTGTCGGTTTCCACCTGTTCAGTCACATTTTTAGATACCTTCTTAGGGTTGATCTTTACGGTCTCCATGATGGCTCGGGCTGTTTCCTGCCATTTTTTCATCTGGGTCTGGTCGCAGGTGAAGTTGAAAATGAAAACCTTCTTGTTGACCACCGTGTACATAAGAAAAGTATATTTGGTGTTCCCCTGAGCCTCCGAGGTGAATTCAAAACAGATATAATCTCTTTTTTTGATGCTTTTAATGCCTTCCTGGATGAAGTCCACTTTTTTATAGAGGGAAAGGATCGTCGATTTATAAACCTGCTGAAGCACCTTCAGATCGCCTCCCGCCCAGTTCGACTTGCTTTCGTTCAGTCCGAAGTCAACCGCCCGGTCCATATCCGTGTACATGCACAGTGGTTTTTTAGTGGAGGGGTATCGCTGGGCGATGTCTTCGTTCGACATGGGATAAAAATTATCGGGCAACGAAGCGGTGACGCCTTCGGCTATTTTTTTTGATTTCAGCTTGGGAGCCTGTGCGTTTGTATATAAAACACTCATGCACATAAGGCCTGCCAGCAACAGAATTCTCTTCATGGGAATCATAATTATCGGGCAATATAAATATTTTAAACCCAAATTATGCAGTAGGAGGCGAAGCATGAGCCGAACTATCTGCATTAATTGGGTTTATCCCTCATTAGAAAATAACCATATGGGTTGAATAGAATGAAAAAGCTATCTATTGATTTCGTAGTGTGTGAATTAAAGATTATTTTCTAATGAATAATCCGGGTTAAAAAACTTTACAGGGTGTTATACCCTTCGGACCCATAAAAAGAGGGATAATAATGAGTTATAGGGCAAAAAATCTTTAAATTGCCGGCTTAATTTTTACAGATTATGTTAAGAACACACACATGCGGAGAACTCCGCATTTCGGATGCAGGCAAAGAAGTAAATCTTTGCGGATGGGTAGCTAAGGTCAGAGACGCTGGAGGAATGTTATGGATTGACCTTCGCGACCGTTACGGGATCACTCAGCTGATCCTGGAAGAAGGAAAAACAAGCAAAAGCATTATCGATGCGGCAAGAAGTCTTGGGAGAGAATTTGTGATCAGCGCCAAAGGTCAGGTGGTGGAAAGGCTGGCTAAAAATCCGAAAATTCCGACCGGTGACGTGGAAATAAAGATCAGCGCTTTGGATGTGCTGAATCCGGCCAAGCTTCCTCCTTTCATCATCGAAGATGAAACCGACGGCGGAGACGAGCTGAGAATGAAATACCGCTACCTGGATTTGAGAAGAGGCATCGTAAGAAAGAATCTTGAGCTGAGGCATAAAATCGCGAAAGAGACCAGAAATTACCTGGACTCACTGAATTTCATCGAGGTTGAAACGCCGGTGCTTATTAAATCCACTCCGGAAGGAGCACGCGACTTTGTGGTGCCTTCCAGAATGAACGAAGGTCAGTTCTATGCCTTACCTCAATCCCCGCAAACCTTCAAGCAATTGCTGATGGTATCGGGCTTCGACCGTTATTTCCAGATCGTGAAATGTTTTCGGGACGAAGATCTTCGCGCCGACCGCCAGCCTGAATTTACGCAGATAGACTGCGAGATGTCTTTCATTACACAGGAAGATATCCTGAATACCTTCGAAGGACTTACCCGTCACCTGTTCAAAAATGTAAAGGGAGTTGATCTGAAGGAATTTCCTCGTATGAGCTATGCCGACGCCATGAAGTATTATGGCAATGATAAGCCCGATACACGCTTTGAAATGAAATTCGTCGAACTGAACGATGTAGCCAAAGGCAAAGGCTTCAATGTGTTTGATAGTGCCGAACTGGTCGTTGGTATCTGCGCCAAAGGCTGTGCCGGCTATACCAGAAAAGAAATCGATGAGCTTACCGAATATGTTAAAAGACCTCAGATCGGCGCGAAGGGAATGGTATGGGCGAAGCTGAATGAAGATGGAACGATAAAATCATCGGTTGATAAATTTTATAATGAAGAAGACCTGAAAAAATGGGCTGCCGCATTCAAAGCGGAGAAAGGCGATCTTCTCATGGTTCTCTCCGGCGATGCGAAACAGACCAGAAGCGCACTGTCGGAGCTGCGCCTTGAAATGGGCAAGCGATTAGGATTGAGAAATAAAGATAAATTCTCCGTACTCTGGGTTCTTGATTTCCCATTGCTTGAATACAATGAGGATGAAAAGAGATGGTTTGCCATGCACCACCCGTTCACTTCTCCAAAGCCGGAAGACATGCACCTGCTGGATAAAGACCCAGGCAGTGTAAGAGCCAATGCGTATGACCTGGTTATTAACGGCGTGGAAGTAGGCGGCGGCTCCATCAGAATTCACAACCGTCAGATTCAGGAACTGATGTTCAGCAAGCTTGGATTTACTGATGAAGAAGCAAGATCGCAGTTTGGCTTCTTAATGGAAGCCTTCGAATTCGGCGCTCCTCCCCATGGCGGTATTGCTCTGGGCTTCGACAGGCTTAGCGCTCTGTTCGGCGGTGCCGATTCAATCAGAGACTTCATCGCCTTCCCAAAAAACAATGCCGGAAGAGATGTGATGATTGATTCTCCTTCGGTGATCTCACAGGCACAACTGGACGAACTCAGGATTCAGGTGAAGGAAACAGTCAATAACAAACAGTAACTAATTAAAGGCGAATAACAACAAATAACACCAATGAAAAACACTATTAATTTCCCGGATGAAAATCTGATCCCTGAAAAGATGCGGATTAAAGAGCCGGTGCATCAGAAGGAATATTTAATTAACGGAGAAATTATAAAATTTCAGGGCAAGACACAGAAGGTGCTGTCGCCCGTTTATGTGAATACGCCCAACGGGCTTGTACAAAAAGAACTGGGAAGCTTTCCTCTGCTTTCCGACAAAGAAGCAGTCGAAGCCCTGAAGGCAGCCGAAGAAGCCTATAAGAATGGAACAGGCGAATGGCCGACCCTTCCGGTTCAGGAAAGGATAAGAGCGATCGAACATTTTACCTACCGTATGAAAGAGAAGAGGGACGAAGTGGTGAAAATGCTGATGTGGGAAATAGGCAAGCCTTTGAAGGATTCTGAAAAAGAATTCGATCGTACCATAGAATATATTGTCGATACCGTCAATGCTCTGAAGAAGCTTGACCGTAACTCTTCCAAATTTGAGATCGAGCAGGGAATTATCGGAAAGATCCGGAGAGGACCTATTGGCGTGGTGCTTTGCATGGGCCCTTTCAATTATCCGCTGAACGAAACCTTTACCACCTTGATTCCTGCACTGATCATGGGTAACACTGCCATCTTTAAGCCCGCAAAGATCGGCGTTCTTCTGCACCGTCCCTTGCTGGAGGCTTTCAGGGATTGTTTCCCGAAAGGCGTCATCAATATCGTCTATGGAAGAGGCAGAGAAACCGTAGGAGCGCTTATGTCTACCGGCAAAGTAAACGTACTGGCCTTTATAGGAACCAGCAAAGCGGCGAATATTCTGAAGACGCAGCACCCCAAGCCCAACCGTCTGCGTTCTGTGCTGGGACTGGAAGCAAAAAATCCTGCCATCGTGCTGCCTCATGCCGACCTGGATCTGGCGGTTAAAGAATGTATTCTCGGATCCTTGTCATTTAACGGACAGCGTTGCACAGCGCTCAAGATTCTTTTTGTACACTCTTCCATTGTAAAACCATTCCTGGCAAAGTTTACGGAAGAGATTGCCAAACTGAAAAGAGGAATGCCCTGGGAGGATGGCGTATTTATTACCCCATTGCCAGAGCCTGAAAAGCCGGGTATCCTGAAAGACCTGATCGAAGACGCCGAAAAGAATGGGGCCAAAGTTATCAATGAGGGCGGAGGAACAATTACCAATACCTACTTTGAGCCTGCGGTGCTTTATCCGGTCAGCGACAAAATGAAAGTATATTATGAGGAGCAGTTTGGTCCTCTTGTTCCGATCGTTCCTTTTGACAATATCGAACAGCCGATCGACTACGTAGTCGAATCAAGTTACGGACAGCAGGTCAGTATTTTCGGAAAGGATTCCGACGAAATGGCCTCGCTGATCGATCTTCTGGTAAACCAGGTTTGCCGCGTCAACATCAACAGCCAGTGCCAGAGAGGCCCGGATGTGTTCCCTTTCAACGGAAGAAAAGATTCGGCCGAAGGAACACTTTCTGTTTCAGATGCACTCAGAGCATTTTCGATCAGAACACTCGTGGCCGCCAAAGATGGTGAGATCAACAAGAATATGATTACCGAAATTGTACGCGAACATAAATCCAATTTCCTTTCCACCGATTTTATTCTTTAGAACGAACCGCCATGAGTTACAACATCTGGAAGAAAAAACCTGTAGAAGCGTTTGAAGCCGACATGAAAGCCAGCGCTCTTAAACGAGTGCTCGGTAAATGGGGGCTTACCTCGATTGGAGTAGGCGCCATTATCGGGGCTGGAATCTTTGTGATGACTGGCCTGGGCGCTAAAGAATATGCAGGCCCGGCCCTCGCGCTTTCTTTTGTGGTAGCAGGCATCGGCTGTACATTTGCGGCTTTGTGCTACGCTGAGTTCGCTTCTTTTCTTCCGGTAGAAGGCTCGGCATATGCCTATTCCTATGCGACCATGGGTGAAGTCTTTGCCTGGATCATCGGCTGGGACCTGATCCTGGAATACGCCATGGCTTCTTCGGCGGTGGCGGTAGGCTGGTCCGGATACCTGGGAAAATTTCTGCATCTTTTTGATATCAAACTTCCCATATGGCTGATGAATGATTACCATACTGCCATGTCAAAAATTCTGGAAGCGAATGAGAAGGGAACAGTCGCTGCATTAGCCAATGATTATTCCGATCTTTCTTTTCCGACCGTATTGGGATTTAATTTTTCCATCAACCTTCCTGCATTTCTGGTTATCTGGGTGGTGACGGCTATTCTGGTGAAAGGGATCAGGGAAGCAGCCAGCACGAATAATCTGATGGTAATTCTGAAAGTCGCTGTAGTGCTTTTTATTATTATTGTCGGAGCCCAGCACATCCATGTTGAAAACTGGACTCCTTTTATTCCTGAGGCTGGGACTTATACTCCTCCTGGAGGGAAGCCGCACGATGCCTATGGATATCTCGGCATTCTCGCCGGAGCTTCCTATATCTTCTTCGCCTATATAGGTTTTGATACCGTTTCTACTCAGGCGGGAGAGGCTAAGAATCCACAGAAAGATGTTCCTTTCGGTATTATCGTGTCACTGATTCTCTGCACGATCTTATATATTCTCGTGGCCCTGGTGCTTACCGGTATGGTCAATTATAAAGACATAGACATTACCGCTCCTATATCCGCCGCTTTCGGCGCAGCCGGTCTTGGCTATGCCGTCTTTATTATTTCTATCGCCGCTCTGGCAGGGTTAACTTCGGTGCTGATCGTGATGTTGCTGGGACAATCAAGAATTTTTTATGCGATTTCCAAAGACGGACTTCTGCCTCACAGACCTTTCGGAGAACTTCATTCAAAGTTTAAAACGCCTTATAAAGCTTCTTTATTAACAGGACTTGCGGTTTCTCTGGTGGCTGCTTTTACTCCGATCGATTCCATTTCCAAAATGGTGAATATAGGAACACTACTGGCCTTCGCGATGGTATGCGCTGCTGTATGGCTGATGCGTCAGCGTGATCCGGCAAGACCAAGGCAATTCAAAGCGCCCTTTATCAATTTTGTAGCTCCGATGGGAATTCTTTTTAATGTTGGCATGATGCTTACGCTGGGCTGGGAAAACTGGGCAAGACTCGTTATCTGGCTGCTGATCGGTATTGTCATTTACTTTCTCTACGGAAGAAAGCACAGTAAGCTTAACTAGTCATTAGTCAATAGTCATTAGAATTTTCCAGGGAAATGTTAAGTAGAAACAAATGACTACTGACCAATGACCCACTAATATGCTGCATTTAGAAGCCTTCTTTCTGACCTTATCGACTCTGGTGATCATCAGCATACTGATCGCGAAGGCAAGTAATAACATCGGAGTGCCGGTACTGCTTCTTTTTCTTGGGGTCGGCATGCTGGCGGGTTCCGAAGGACCTGGAGGAATTTATTTTGATGATGCCAGCCTGGCTCAAACCATCGGCATTGTAGCGTTGATCCTGATTCTTTTTTCAGGAGGTCTCGATACGAAATGGAATGCCGTACGCCCTGTTCTATGGCCGGCTTTAAGCCTTGCCACCATAGGAGTAGTGGTTACCACCGCAGGGATCGCTTTTTTCGTTCACTGGCTCTTTGATCTCCCTCTTCTGATCAGCCTTCTGTTAGGCTCCATTATATCTTCCACCGATGCGGCGGCTGTTTTTTCAATTATCGGAACAAGAAACCTTAGGCTGAAAGGGAATATCACACCCCTCCTGGAGCTGGAATCAGGGAGCAACGATCCCATGGCTGTCTTTCTTACGATAAGCCTTATTGAACTGATCACCGACACACATGACTCCTACAGCATGCTCGCTCTTAATTTTGTGCTTGAAATGGGTATAGGTCTTATACTGGGAATCGGATTGGGTAAAGCGACCGCCTACATGATCAATAAATTAAAATTTCCGGTGGAAGGGTTCTATACCGTGTTTGCATTGGCGGCGGCCGTATTTATTTATGCGCTTACTACCATCCTTCATGGCAGCGGTTTCCTGGCGGTGTACCTGGCAGGGATGATGCTGAGTTATCATAACATCGTTTACAAGAAAAATATTTTTCGCTTTTTCGACGGACTTGCCTGGCTTTCGCAGGTAGTGATGTTTCTTACGCTGGGATTACTTGTGTTTCCAAGTCAGATCCTGCCTGCATTCCGGGCGGAACTCGTTATTTCTCTTTTTCTGATTTTTATTGCTCGTCCAATCGGAGTGTTCATTTCTCTGATAGGCTCAGAATTTAAAGTAAAAGAAAAATTATTTATTTCCTGGGTTGGACTGCGTGGTGCGGTACCAATTATCCTGGCGACTTTTCCCATGATCGAAGGCATCAGCCAGGCTCAATGGATCTTTAATGTGGTGTTTTTTATCGTGCTTACTTCCGCTTTATTGCAAGGCTGGACTATTCCATTTGTAGCCCGGTTTCTGAAACTCGATTCCAAAAAAGAGGATCTGATCAAATCACCTTCTGAGTTTAGTCATCTTGATCAGATAGATCGTGAGATTCTTTTCTTAACAGTATCCGATATTCCCGCTCTGCATAAAAAAGCGCTGGTGGAAATCAGGGAACTGAAAGGCTGTTTGATCGTGACAGTGAAAAGAAACAATTTATATTTTGTGCCCAGTGGAGGAACGATCCTGGAGACAGGCGATGAGATTCAGGTGCTCGCCGAAACGGAAAGAATTCCGGAACTGAAAGCGTTGTTTAAATAGTTATTGGTCAATGGTTATTTGTCATTAGCTATTGGTCATTAGTCATTAGTCATTAGAATTTTTTAAGAGGATAATGTTAAGTGCCGATCTAATGACTAATGACCAATGACACAAAACTCCTTAAAAACAGAAAGACCCGCCAAAGGCAGGTCTTTCTGTTTTATATAACGCTCTTATTCTTAAGCTTTCATACTTTCTTTTTTACCGGTCGCGTCTTTTTTAATGACTACCGGTTTTTCTTCCAGCTGCTTTTTGCTGGCGAAGTCCACCACAATCGGTGAAGCGATGAAGATCGAGGAATACGTTCCGAACGTACAGCCGATCAGCATCACCAGGGAGAAGCCTCTTAAGGTCTCACCGCCGAAGATGAAGAGCACAAGGCTTACAATGAATACAGTCGCCGCGGTGATAATGGTACGGCTGATGGTATCATTGATCGCCAGGTTCATGACTTTATTCAGCTCCAGTCTTGGATTGCCAGCCAGTGTCTCTCTGATCCGGTCGAACACCACCACGGTATCGTTGATGGAGTAACCGATAATCGTCAGGATCGCAGCGATGAATACCTGATCCACTTCAAAAGGCATACCGATCAGTTCGGCAAAGCCATAAGCGGCGATACACATCAGCACATCGTGGCCGAGAGCGATAAGACCGCCGGCACCGAACTGCCATCTCTGGAAACGCACAAATACATAAAAGAAGATGGCGATCAGCGCAAGAAGGATTGCAATGCCGGAAGTTCTCTTGATGTCATCCGCAATGGTAGCCCCCACTTTAGAGGATCCTTGTACATCAGGGTGATAAGAGCTGAAATCTTTCAGTCCGCTGTTCAATGCCGCCAGCACTTTTTCGTCGGCAGCTGCGGATTCGTCGTCCACCAGGTAGCTGGTCGTGATCTTCAGCTTGGTATTTTCACCGTAGGTTTTCACCTCGGTACCTTTATTTTCAAAAGCCC
>JBJMLY010000407.1:0-10216 GCA_045805025.1 Cytophagaceae bacterium
ATTTTTTCAATCATGTTTTCGATCGGAATATACCTGGTCTTGGTGGTGTTTTTTCCAATTCCTATAATCACTTCATCAAAAATAGCCAGGCTTCTGTTAACAATATCTTCATGGCCTTTGGTGAAAGGGTCAAAAGAACCCGGGAATAGAGCGGTTTTTTTCATGGCTGTTTAGCAGAAGTGGATGGTAAAAAGGTCGAAATAGCGGTGGTCGAAGCACTCATCGAACTGATAGCTGAATTTTAATCCTTTCGGCCTGTCTCCAAGAGAAATAAAACGCACGTATTTGTAAAGCTTGTTGTAGATGACAGAGTTATTTTCTATTTCCCCCCAGATTACGACGGGCGTTGATTCGGGATTCAACTTGAGCTGATCGAATACATACATTACGAAATAGACAAAGTCTTCGGCGGAGGAAAAGCTGAAGGAGTTGCAGAATTCGATCGTCTTATCGTGCACCACGGTGGCGGTAAAGAAGTTCTTTTCTACGTTCAGATAAAGAGATCGCTGGCCCTTGTTATCCCTGTGCAGGCTGCCTTCCAGGAAAGAACAGGTATGGTGCAGAAGCTTTACTGACCTTGATGGATAAGCATTGGTAAACCAGTCGGCAATTTTTTTCTCTACCGAAAATACATTGACGGCTTCCAGAGAACTTTGCTGATAATAATGGATTTCTTCGGATGAATTAATCTCCGAATTCAGCAGCAGGTAATCAGCAGCATTGTCTTTTTCGAACAAAGAAGCCGGGACAAGTGTGAAGCTTTGTGTTTTGAAGGAAAGCTTAATGGATCTCCAGAAGCCGGCCTGAAGCAGGTGGTGATCGTCGTAAATAGATTCAAGCAGAGAGATAATCTGTTCAGGAAAGAAGACAGCTGAAAACTCATAATCTTCAATAAACAGACAGCGGTGATTCTGAGAATCGATGATGCAAACCCTGAACAGGTTGTTATTCACCTGAAGCAGAAGATCATATTCTGAAAGACGATCTACGTTCAGCTGATCGTCTTTGATTCTTTTGCTGAGCCTGTATGCAGACTTGAGTTTGTTCAGCATGAAGCGTTGGTTTCCTAAAGTTAAGAAAAAAAATTCCGCAAAAGGAAATTTTAGGAGGGTTTAAAGAGAATATAACCTTCCAGGTTCACTACCTCCTTTGGTGCGGCCACCAAACGAAAGATGTTGTGAAGTGTAGCAGGATCGAATGTCTTGAGGTCTTCCGGACTAACATATTTTACTTCCTGGATAATCTGGTTTTCGTCCTTCATTTCCGGATCGCTCCCTGTTTTGAGCGTTCCTCCTGTCTTTCTGACTTCAAAGAAGAGTTCAATGGCATGAAGAGGCTCTTGCAGAAATTCATGCGTAAAAAGAAAGCGGGTAACCTCCGTTTGCAAACCTGTTTCTTCGAGGAACTCTCTTTTCAGCGACTCTTCGGCCGATTCCCCGAATTCAAGTCCGCCTCCCGGAGGAGACCAGAATACACCTTTGGGACCCAGCGCATGGTGCTTCACCAGCAGGATTCCTTGCTCGTCAATGCATATTCCGCAGACTCTTACCCGCAATCGGTTGCCGAAAACCTTAATGATTTCACTTTTCATTCCCCTATAATACGAATTCGAAGTACTTTTTTTTAATAAAACCTCGTTTGTTGCGTATACTCCTTTCATTTTCATTAGTGGAATGAATAATCTGGCAGTATTATTGAAGGATATTTGTAAATTTAGGCAGTATGAAAAAGATCTTATTTTCCCTTATTCTGGCACTTGGCGCCTTTGCATTGAAAGCGCAGACTTCTGAGGGGCCGAAAAGCGGCCCTATCATTACTTTTACCGAAAGCGCTCATGATTTCGGAGATATTATTCAGGGTGATTCTGTAACCCATGTATTTAAGTTTAAAAATTCAGGAAGTACTCCGCTGATCATTTCCGAAGTGATTACGACCTGCGGCTGTACCGCTCCTACTTGGACCAAAGATCCAGTCATGCCTGGAAAATCGGGTGAAATATTGATTACCTACCGTTCGGCAGGAAAGCAAGGCTTGCAAAACAAAATCATCACCATTCTGTCAAACGCCACCAATACACCGGTGCGGGCTAGCATACGGGTAAATGTATTGCCCAAAAAGTAGCGCTGATTATTGAATTACTGATTTTTTGTTTGAATGAAGGCACTGTTTGCTATATTTTTAATGATCAGCTTTTTAGATCTGAAGGCTCAGAACCAGGAAATTTTTTCAGGCCCGGTGATCAGTTTTGCAGAAAAGTCATTTGATTTTGGTGATATTAAGCAAGGCAGTATTGTTAGCCATATCTTTAAATTTAAGAACTCAGGCAATGCTCCTTTAATCATTAAGGACGTTAAATCTACGTGTGGTTGCACAATTCCTGAATTCAGTAAAGGACCCATAATGCCTGGAGCGGAGGGGGAAATATCAGTGACTTTTAATTCTCTTGGCAAACAGGGAATCAATAATAAATCTGTCCAGGTAGAATCGAATGCGCCCCCTGTATTACTGGGTATCAGAGTGAATGTATTACCTAAAAAATAATTTACCAGCAGAATTTAAAGGGACTAAACTTTGCCGGCTAATCATTGATCCTTATTTGTAATTTAAAATTCCCCAGAATATCAGCAGCCAGCCTGCGATCAGAAACAGACCGCCAATTGGGGTAACGGCCCCCCACTTGCCTACATTGCTCAGGCAAAGAATATACAAGGAGCCCGAAAAGATTACGATTCCTGCCATAAAAGAGTAGCCTGCATAATCCATCAGTTTGTCTTCAAATTTCAGGAAGATCAGAATACCAAGGATCAGTAAGGCCAGTGAATGGTAGAACTGGTATTTAACTGCGGTTTCAAATACATCGAGGCGCCCATTGGCCACTAATTTTGCTTTGAGGGCATGAGCTCCGAAAGCTCCGATCATGACGGAAAGAGCTCCTGAAAGAGAGCCGGCAAGAAGAAATAATTTATACATAGCACAAAGGTATTTAATAATTCAAACTCAAAATTACTCTCTTACTCCGAAGATCGCCGAGCCGACCCTGATCATCGTACTTCCTTCTTCAATGGCAATCTCATAATCGCTGCTCATGCCCATAGAAAGCTCGGTAAGTGCCAGATTAGAGGTATGGTATTCTTCCCGTATCTTCTCAAAAAGTCTTTTCAGGCTTCTGAACTCTTTTCTTATCAGGTCTTTGTCTCTGGTGTTGGTGGCCATGCCCATAAGTCCGGCGATGATAATATGGTCCATTTTCAGAAATTCAATCGAATCGATCAGCTGCAGAACTTCTTCTTCTGAAAATCCGAATTTTGATTCTTCTTCAGCAATATGGATCTGGAGCAGGCAGCGGGTCTTTTTTCCGGCTTTCTGGGACTGCTTGTTGATTTCCTTAAGTAGGGAAAGACTGTCTACCGAGTGGATCAGATGAACAAATGGTATGATGTATTTGACTTTATTGCTCTGGAGATGGCCGATCATGTGCCACTGAATATCGTTGGGAAGCGTTTCCTGTTTTGCGACCAGCTCCTGTACTTTATTCTCACCATACACCTTGCATCCTGCCTTGTAAGCTTCCATAATGACTTCCGGAGGGTGGGTTTTGGTGACAGCAATAAGCTGGCAGCCCGCATCTTTGAGCAGCCCATTAAAATATTCCAGGTTTTTCCTCACTGTCATGACTTTATATATTTTTATAAATTTATCGATAATTTATAAGAGCGTATTTATTAATTATAAAATAATAATTATTTTTATAAATAAGCTTATAAACTGCGAATGTAAGAATGGCTCTTCTTGGAACATTGTTGAACAAGGGTATTAAGATCAGCCATATCATTGAAAAGGATGCCCCTTCGCCCGAGCAGCTTCAGAAAAAGGAATTAAAAAAGCTTCTGAGAAAAGCCAAAGCAACAAGCTTCGGCAAACACTTTTCTTTCTCTGCGATTCTTAAGCTATTCAAAAAGAAAGATCAGAGCTATTACCAGGCCTATTCCCGCATACCGATCTATAATTACAATAAAATTTTTGATGAATGGTGGCACCGTGCGAAAGCGGGCGAAAGAGATGTATGCTGGCCCGGATTGATTAAATATTTTGCCTTGAGTTCCGGCACCTCCGAAGCCGCTACCAAACATATCCCTCTGAGCAAGGCCATGATCAGGGCTCAGAAGAAAACAAGTATCCGGCAGATTTTATCCCTGTCCAATTACCAGCTTCCCGACAGTCTTTTTGAGAAAGGTATCCTTATGCTGGGTGGAAGTACACATTTGAATAAAAACGGGCACTTTTTCGAAGGAGATCTCAGTGGTATCCAGGCCAGCAGGCTGCCATTCTGGTTTCAGCATTTTTATAAGCCCGGTAAAAAAATCTCCAAAAGCCGCGACTGGAATGCCAAGCTGGATCAGATTACCAATATGGCACCTAAGTGGGACATCGGTTTTGTCGTGGGCGTTCCGGCATGGATTCAGATCATGATGGAAAGAATCATCGAGGCTCATAAGCTTAAAAATATTCATGAGATCTGGCCCAACCTGAGAGTATATGTTCACGGAGGAGTTTCGTTCGAACCTTACAAAAAAGGCTTTGAAAAGCTTCTGGGGAAGCCGCTGACTTATATCGAAACCTACCTGGCTTCCGAAGGCTTCATTGCATTTCAGGTACAGCCTGGAAAGAAGTCGATGAAGCTGGTGCTAGACAATGGAATATTCTTTGAGTTCATCCCTTTCAACGAAGAAAATTTCAGCACCGAGGGCGATGTGCTCCCTCATGCAAAAGCACTGATGGTTCATGAGGTGGAGGAAAATGTGGATTATGGAATACTCCTTTCTACCTGCGCCGGTACCTGGAGGTATCTCATCGGAGATATGGTCAGATTCGTTTCAAAGGAAGCGTGTGAAATAATCATTACTGGAAGGACAAAGCATTTCTTAAGTCTTTGCGGAGAACACCTCTCCGTGGAGAATATGAATAAAGCCATTCAGATGACTTCCGAAGAGCTGAACATCACCATGAAAGAATTTACGGTTTCTGGCATACCCTATGGTACTCTGTTTGCGCATAAATGGTATATTGGAACCGACGATAAGGCGAATCCGGAAGTTATACGAACCCTATTGGATGAGAATCTGAAGAAGCTGAACGACGACTATAAGGTCGAGAGATCTGCCGCTCTTAAGGATGTTTCAGTCAATATTCTTCCCAATTCGGTTTTCTATAAATGGATGAAGATGAAAGGAAAGGAAGGCGGGCAGAATAAGTTCCCCCGGGTTATGAAAAAGATTCAGTTTGATGAGTGGGAGGAATTTGTGAAAAACGAAAAACGATAAGATGGTTCAGGTACTATTCAGTGGAATGCTTTTCGGTCTTGTGCTCGCGATTCTTCCCGGCCCTGTTTTTTTTGGATTGATTCAAACCAGTCTGAGCCGGGGGTTCAGGTACGGTTTTTTTTTCGCGCTTGGCGTTGCCCTCAGTGATGTCAGCATGATTCTTCTTACCTATTTCGGTATTTCAAATTTCCTTGAAATACCCGTATTTAAAAAGATTGTAGAAATTATCGGAGGGATATTCATGTGCGTACTGGGGCTCTATTATTTTTTCAAGCCCGTAGAAACCACCGTGCCTTTCACGGAGGTTCAGAAGGAGAAACACATGGCAGGCTTTATATTCAAGGGTTTCATTCTTAATATTGTCAATCCCTCCATCTGGTTTTCATGGATCGGTTTTGTGAGTCTTATTTCCGTTCAGTATGGGAATAACAGACTCCATACGTTTACTTTTTTCTGTGCTTCGGTTTGTACCGTTCTTCTGATGGATGTGATGAAAAGCTACGTTTCCAATCGCATCAAAGTCTACTTCACCAATAATGTACTGAATAAAATGAATAAGGCCGTAGGTCTCGGCTTATTCGGTGTAGGGGTGGGACTTCTGTATACTGCTTTTACCGGCAGGGCACTTTTTTAGTCTTCCATCGCATTGCTCAGGAATGTACTCTTGGTAATCAGCCAGCATAAAAGAAAAAATACTGCCCAGGCCAGATAAACCTCATAGTAGTCTTTATTGTCCCTGAATCTTGATTCGCGGATCTTCCCTTTTTCCTGTTTGTCGATGAACAGGAATACCTCACTCAGCGCATGATTGCCCGAAGCCCGGAAAAATTTACCTTCCGCCTTATCAGCGATCGTTCTTAACGTGTTTTCGTCCAGCATCGATTGTACATACTGAGGGTTTCCTTTTTCATCTTTCCCGTGAGGGATGGCGCCATCGCTGCCGACACCGATCGTGTATATTTTTATACCGTATGCGTGTGCGAGCTCTGAAGTTAGCACCGGGTCGATATTTCCCGCTGTGTTTTCTCCATCGCTTAACAGGATCATTACCTTGGATCTTGAATCGGAGTCACGCATCCGGTTAATGCCAATGGCCAGTGCGCTGCCTATAGCGGTGCCTCCGCTTTCGATCATGTCAAACTGAATTCCGTTGATAAAATCGTTGAGAAGCTTGTAATCCATGCTAAGAGGGGAGAGTGAATAGGCTTCGCCCGAAAATACAACGATCCCGATGCGGTCGTGCTGCCGGCCCTTGATGAAATTTCTCGCTACCTCCTTGGCAGCTTCAAGTCGGTTGGGTTTAAAATCTTCGAGTTGCATGGACTCGGAGATATCGAGCACGAGCATAATGTCGATACCCTCGCTGCTTTGCTCGATCGTTTCATTGATTTTCTGAGGTCGGGCCAGGGCGATCAGGACAAAAAAGATACAAAGCATTTTAAGTCCGTAGGGAATGAAGCGTATTGCGCCGATTAAATCCCATCCCTGAAGATCCTGGGGACGAAGGGCTATATCCAGCTTGGTGCGGGAACGAAAATGCAGTATCCAGCGGATCAGCAGGAGAGAAGGCATCAGCGGGATCATATAGAGGTAATAAATATTCTCCCAGGTATACTCCTGCACAACCCTGGGGTCAAACCAGTGGAGGGAAAACCAATAGAACATTTCTTTGCTGAACTCAGGCATTCAGGATCTCCTTCTTTCTTTTCCGGAATCTTTTTTCCGAAAATTTTCTCAGGCTCTTCAGGGCATTCTCAGTATCGGCGCTGATTAATCCTCCATAGATGGCTTTGTCGATCGTCTGCAACCCGGTTTTAAGATCTTCTTTATTGAAGAGGGCGATAAGTTCGGTCGTGGTAAAGGTATTCACGGGTTTATTTTCCAGTCTGGAAATATAGGTTTTCCATAAAGACAAAGCCTGCTCAATTGTACCCGTGTTCTTCGATCGGTCAAAATCGTCCTCTAAATGGCCAAAGTGCCGTAGGAAATTGTGGTGTGATCGGCGGATGATGAAAAGCCTGTATCTTCTCCTCACCGACTTGCCAAGGGTCAGATAACCGATAAAAAGGGTAAGAAGGCTGAGGACGGCCGTAGTAATGGCATAAGGATAATTGTATTCTTTTTCGATACGGCTCAGCGATACGTTTTCGAACAGAATAAGGCTGTCGGGCATGGTTTTTACCATTTCTTTCAGAATGATCGTATCGGGCGAAGAAAATTTGTAGGTGCTGTCTCCATGATTAAGAATAAAAACAGGAAGGGATAGGCGCTGAAGCTTGCCGGTTTCAAAGGTTCTCAGGTAATAAATAATGCTGTCTCTGCTGACATTCTTGGTAGTCCTGGTGGGGAAGTATTCCTTTCGTATGAATTCAAAAGGATAGTAGTTATACATGGAGTCTGGCATCAGAAATTCCGTTTCAGGCGGATGTGTAAAGCAGAGGGAGTAACGCAGTGGCTCGCCGATTTTTACAGAGTCTTCCAGGAACATAGCTCTGACCTGGGCTCCCGACCATAGCGGGGCAAGAATAAAAAGAACGATCAGATGGAAAAGGATTTTAGGCACTTTTTCTTTGTTGATTTCTGATCCTGAAAAGTTGGATAAGCTTGGTTACATATTCCTCCCGTGTGTCGATCCACAGGTAATTGGCTTTATTCTGCCGGCAGATAAGCTCCAGATTCTTTTTGCTTTCGCCGAAGGCATTTTTCATCTTCTCCCTGAACTTCCTGGAAGATGAATTGACCCAGATCGTTCTCCTGCTTTCCTTATCATATAAAGGTATAATGCCCAGCTTTGGAAATGCTACCTCGCGGCTGTCGGAGAGATGTATAACCACGAGGTCGTGCTTTCGGGCCATGGCAATCAGATTCTGCTCATAGCCATAGTCGATAAAATCGGAGATAATGATCACGATGCTTTTCCTTTTCAGAAGGTTCAGCGCAAAGGCCAGGGATTTATTGACGTCGGTGCGGATGGATTTTGGCTTCAGCTTAAAAATGCTGTAGATCATATTGTACCCATGCTGCTGGCCCTTATCGGGCTTGATGTATAATTCTTTCTGATCGCTGAAGCCGATAAAGCCCACATGACCTGATTCCTTCACAGCCGAAAGCGTTAGTACCGCCGATATTTCCTTGCCCACATCGATCTTTTGTTTATCAATATCCCCGATCTCCTGAGAGGCGCTTACATCCAGGATAAAAAAGACATTCTGCTCTTTTTCTTCCCGGAAGGTTTTAACGAAGGTTCCGTGTCCTTTGGCACTTACGTTCCAGTCGATGGTGCGTACATCGTCTCCATACTGGTAAGAGCGTATGTCGGCAAATTCAAGTCCGGAGCCTTTAAATACCGAATGAAAATCTCCCTGCATCCGGGTATTGATGGCCTTCCGGATTTTTATTTCATACTTGCGGAGCTTTTTAATGATTTCTTTCACAGAAATGAAGCAGGATTATGATTTTAAAATTACTTTAAAATAGGTAATTTTCAGTTGTGAAAAAATATTTTTCGGTTCTGCTTTGCCTGGTTGCTGTTGCCTGCAGCGATGGAGATAAAAAAATCGATCCTCCTGCGAATCTTGTTCCGCGGGAAAAGATGGTAAACATTCTTATTGAAGTTCACATTGCCGAATCAAAAGTGATCCAGAGAAATCTCCGAACAGATTCGGCGCAGCTGTATTTCGCGGCTTATAAAGAAGATATATATAAGAAAAACGGGGTGCAGGAGGATGATTTCCGTAAAAGCTATCTTTATTATATGGACAATATTAAAGACATGGATGAAATATATTCCGTCGTTGTTGATAGCCTGAGCCTCCGGGAGTCAAGAGGCAGGCTTAACTAAATTATTTCCCCTTTTGGTGGGTCCTTTTTGATTTTTCCAGTTCCAGTTTTTCATTTTCGCGGTCTATGATGACAATGGCCAGCAGTACCGTGGCCAGCAAGATGATAAAGCCCAGGAATTTTTTATTCTTGTAAAAAGGCTTTGTCGCATCCCGATAGCTGTGCACTTTCTGGTATTCTCCCAGGACTTTATTAAAATCCATGTGCTTCCTGATCTTTTCATCATCAGGCATGACCTTGTCCTTGTTAATTTTATACTTGCTCATTTTTTTCTGCCTGTCAGCATCTTTTTGATCTTATCGAGTATCCGGTATGTTTTTACTTTCGCATTATTCTCGGTAACCAGCATAATATATCCGATCTCCCTGAAAGATTTATCCTCAAAAAAACGAAGCTCCAGATACTGAACCTCTTCTTTGTTCAGGAGGTTCATGCTTTCTATAATAATCTGTTCTTTTTCGTCCGGCTCCCTGCTTGTTTCGCTCAGTTCTCCCAGCAGCCTTTCCAGACCTTCTGTTTCGATGCTTATCGTTCTCTCCGTCTTATTTTGCCTGAAATGCTGATTGATCTCATTGCTGGCAATGCGGTAAAGCCACGCAGAGAAGGGCACTCCCTTATATTCGTATCTGGGTAAATTCAGGATGGCTTTCAGAAAAACCTGGGAGGTCAGGTCTCCACTTAGTTCTTCGTCGTCAACCCGCCGGTATACAAATAAAAATATCGCTTTATAGTATTTTTCATAAAGCGGAGAAAATCTGTTGGGGTCAGTCTTGGCCCTGGCAATGACAGCAAGTTCCTGCTGAATTTCTTCCTGTGACTGATGAAAGCTCAATGAATCTCTTTTTATATAATAATGCTGAACGTGTTGAAAAGATACAGAAAAAGCAGCAAGCTTTTAGCTGAAAGCCATGCATTTATCAATATTGCCGGATTTTAAATTTTTATTGCCTGGATTTTGTTATAAGACGGGCTTTTTAATACGCACTCGGCTTTCAATTTTAAGCTTTTGTCCTTATACCATTAAGCCCTAACTTTACCTTTTAATTGATATTAAA
>JBJMLY010000408.1:0-12705 GCA_045805025.1 Cytophagaceae bacterium
GTTTGTTTGGCTATATGAGTTACGATACCGTCAGATACTTCGAAGATATTGAAATAAAGACTTACGATTCGGAGGAAAGGAAGATTCCTGAGATACTATATCAGATATACCAGTATATTATCGTGGTAAACCATTTTAAGAATGAGCTTTATATGTTTGAGCACAGCTATGGTGGACAGGAAGGAAATCTGGATCAGATCGAATCCTTGATCAACAATAAGAATTTTGCCTCATACAGGTTTTTTCCCAAAGGAGACGAGACTTCCAATTTTAATGATAAGGAGTTTCTTAAAGTGCTGCAGCATGGGATTGACCATTGTCATCGCGGAGATGTATTCCAGATCGTACTTTCAAGAAAATTCTCCCAGACTTTTTCGGGAGATGAATTCAATGTTTACCGGGCACTCCGATCCATCAATCCTTCTCCCTATCTTTTTTATTTTGACTACGGGAACTTCAAAATTCTAGGCTCCTCTCCCGAAGCGCAAATCGTTATCAAGGATAAAAAGGCCAGCATTTATCCAATTGCCGGTACCTTCAGAAGAACAGGCAACGACAAAAGCGATGAAGAACTTGCCAAGAAGCTATTTGACGACCCCAAAGAAAATTCGGAACACGTAATGCTGGTGGACCTGGCCAGAAATGATCTGAGCAGAAGCGGCAAGGAGGTTAAGGTCGAAACATTTAAAGAGATACAGTATTATTCTCATGTAATTCACCTGGTTTCCAAAGTTACAGGGCTGATCGAGGGTGATTCATCTACCTTGAATCTGGTCGCCGACACATTCCCGGCTGGCACGCTTTCAGGTGCGCCCAAGCATATGGCCATGAAGCTCATCAACCAGTATGAGAATGATAACAGAGGATTTTACGGAGGGGCAATCGGGTTTCTGGGTTTTAACGGAGATTTCAATCATGCTATCATGATCAGATCCCTGCTGAGCAAAAATGGTAAACTTTTTTATCAGGCCGGAGCAGGCGTAGTCGCCAAATCCGATATTAACAATGAACTGAATGAAGTTAATAATAAACTAATGGCCCTGAGAAGCGCCATTGAACTGGCTAAGGAGATTTAAAATGAAACTATTAGTACTCGATAATTACGATTCGTTTGTTTACAACATCGTTCATATAATAAAAGAGCTGGGTTACGGCGGAGATATGGACGTAATCAGGAATGACAAAATAAGTCTTGAAGAGGTAGCAAAGTACGATAAGATCCTGCTCTCTCCGGGACCCGGAATACCTTCGGAGGCCGGAATACTTCAGGATCTGATCAGAAAATACGGACCTGAAAAGAATATATTTGGCGTTTGCCTGGGTCATCAGGGCATCGGCGAAGTTTATGGAGCCTCTCTGATCAATCTGGACGAAGTATACCATGGACTGGCGATCAATACCAAAGTTACGTCAGATGATCTTATATTTGAAGGAGTTCCCAAAACCTTCATGTCGGGACGGTATCATTCATGGGCCGTAGACCCGAAGTCGGATTTGAAGAATCTGGTGATTACGGCCATGGATGATAAGGGTAACATCATGGCACTTCGTCATAATACGTATAAAGTAAGAGGGGTTCAGTTTCATCCGGAATCCATCCTTACCGAAAACGGCAAACGTATTCTGGCCAACTGGCTGAAAAGTGAATAGTATTAATTTATATGAAGGATATATTAAATCATTTACTGGAGCATAAAACTCTTACCAAGGCAAAGGCGAAAGAGGTGCTGACCGATATCACCCAGGGGAAAGTCAATAATAGTCAGATTGCCTCTTTCCTGACGGTATTCATGATGCGCAGCATTACGGTGGAGGAGCTCGGAGGCTTCAGGGATGCCATGCTTGACCTATGCCTGCCCGTAGACCTGAAAGAGTATAACCCGATTGATCTTTGCGGAACCGGTGGCGATGGTAAGGATACTTTTAACATTTCTACGCTGGCTTCCTTTGTGGTGGCTGGTGCAGGTGTAAAAGTTGCCAAACATGGAAATTATGGTGTTTCCTCGGCATGCGGTTCCTCCAACATTATGGAGCATTTCGGCTATAAATTCAGCAATGATCAGTCTGTTCTGCGCAAACAGATGGAAGAAGCCGGTATCTGTGTTATGCATGCGCCTCTTTTCCATCCTGCCATGAAAAACGTAGGTCCGGTAAGAAAGGAGCTGAGCGTAAAAACATTCTTCAATATGCTGGGCCCGATGGTAAATCCTGCTTTCCCGAAGAATCAGATGGTCGGCGTTTTCAGCCTGGAGCTGGCAAGGCTATATGGTTATCTCTATCAACAGTCGGATAAGAATTTTGTGATTATCCATTCGCTCGACGGCTATGATGAAGTATCGCTCACAGGTCCTTTTAAAATGATCTCCAATAAAAGAGAACAGATTGTCGATCCGCAGGAGATCGGATTCAACTATGTGAAGCAGGAGCAATTATCGGGAGGAGAAACCATTGAAGACTCGGCAAAAATATTCAGCAATGTTCTGAATAATGAAGCTAGCCCGGCTCAGACACAGGCAGTGCTGGCGAATGCGGGCCTGGGAATTTTTTGCGCAAAGCAGAATATTTCCATTGCTGATGCGATGGCGGAAGCAAAGGAATCGCTGGAATCAAAGAAGGCTTTAAAAGCATTTAAGAAGTTGGTATCCTGATGAACATACTTGATAAAATAATCGACTGTAAAGCAATCGAGGTTCAGCAGAGGAAGCAAAACTGTCCCATCGCCGAGCTGGAGAAAAGCATGTTCTTCAACAGAAAAACCTATTCGTTTAAAAAATTTATTACCGACCCGGTCAAATCGGGAATTATTGCCGAGTTTAAAAAGAAATCTCCTTCCCGAGGAGTGATCAATGATAAAGTATTGCCGGCCGTTATTACGAAGGCCTATGAAAATGCGGGAGCTTCGGCTGTTTCGGTATTAACAGACTATGAATTTTTCGGAGGAGGCACTAAGGATCTGGTGGAAGCCCGCGCCGTACTAACCTGCCCGATCCTGCGCAAGGATTTTATGATCGATGAATATCAAATCGTGGAGGCGAAATCGATGGGTGCCGATGCCATTCTGCTCATCGCAGCCTGCCTGAAGCCGGAGAAACTTAAAGCCATGGCCGAATTTGCTCATTACCTCGGACTGGAAGTGCTGATGGAAGTACATAATAAGGAGGAGCTTTTGGAAAATCTGCACGAGAGCGTGGATGTAATCGGGGTCAATAACAGAAATCTGAAAGATTTTTCGGAAAGTATTGAGAATTCACTTCATCTGGCAGATCTGATACCGGACAAGTATGTTAAGATCTCCGAAAGCTCGCTTAAGTCAGCCGAAGTGATCGTACAATTGAAGAAAAAAGGATTTAAAGGATTTTTGATCGGTGAGACTTTCATGAAAACCGATAATCCTGGTAAAGCCATGGAAAAGCTGGTGGCTGAAATCAGAGAAGAGGGTATTAAACAAAAAATATGAAGTACAAGCTGAAAGTCTGCGGAATGAAGTATGCTGATAACATCAGAGAAGTCGCTGCGCTTAAGCCGGACTATATGGGCTTTATATTTTATGAAAAATCGAAGAGATTTGTGGGAAACGAACTCGATCAGGAAGTCCTGGCTTCGCTGGTAAACATAGAGAAGGTCGGTGTCTTTGTCAATCATCCGATAGACGTTGTCCTGGCAGAGTCAGAAAAATATGGATTCCATACTGTGCAGCTACATGGGGATGAAAGCCCTGAATACTGCAAAGAACTTGGCAGGCGCGGGTCAATCACGACCATCAAGGCTTTCAGAGTCGGTGAAGATTTTGATTTCAGCAAAGTCGAACCGTTTAAAGGTATATGTACTTATTTTCTGTTCGATACCCAGACGGAAAATTATGGAGGAAGCGGGAAAAGATTTAACTGGCAGCTGCTGGAAAAGTATGATAACAAAACCCCTTTCTTTCTGAGCGGCGGCATTTCGCCTTCGGATGTCGGAGATATCAATAAATTAGAACGCTTGAATATTCATGCTATTGATATCAACAGCCGGTTTGAAATACAGCCCGGCAGGAAAGATGTTCATAAAATAAGGGAGTTTATACAATCGCTTAATTAAAAATGGAATCACAAATCACCATTCATCAATCATAAATAATTATGAAATATCAGGTAAATGAGAAAGGCTATTATGGAAATTTCGGCGGTGCCTATATTCCCGAAATGCTTTACCCCAATGTGGAAGAGCTGCAGAAAAGGTACCTGGAGATCATGCACGAGGAATCATTCCTGGAAGAATTTCATGACCTGCTGAAGAATTATGTGGGCAGGCCAACACCGCTCTATTTCGCTAAAAGACTTTCAGAGAAATTCAATACACATATATATCTGAAGCGGGAAGATCTTTGCCATACAGGGGCTCATAAGATTAACAATACGCTTGGCCAGATCCTGCTGGCCAAAAGACTTGGTAAGACACGCATCATTGCCGAAACCGGAGCCGGTCAGCATGGCGTGGCCACGGCTACCGTATGCGCCCTGATGGGTTTCGAATGCATTGTATACATGGGCGAAGTGGATATGGAAAGACAGAAGCCGAACGTAGAGCGTATGAAGATGCTCGGCGCTAAAGTGGTACCATCCGTATGCGGAAGCAGAACCCTGAAAGATGCTACTAACGATGCCATCCGTGACTGGATCAACAACCCTAAAGACACACATTATATTATAGGATCTGTGGTAGGCCCCCATCCTTATCCGGATATGGTCGCCAGGTTCCAGTCGGTCATCAGCGAGGAAATTCAGCTTCAGCTCATGGAAAAGATCGGAAGAGATAATCCCGACTACGTGATTGCCTGCGTGGGCGGAGGCAGCAATGCCGCCGGAGCCTTTTATCATTTCCTGGACGATGATACCGTAAACCTGATCGCTGTAGAAGCAGCAGGTATGGGCGTCGACAGCGGTTATTCCGCCGCCACAACATTCCTCGGCAAACCCGGAATTATTCATGGAAGCAAAACACTTCTGATGCAGACTGAAGACGGACAAATTGTAGAGCCACACTCTATTTCTGCCGGACTTGATTATCCCGGTATTGGTCCGGTGCACGCCAATTTATTTGAGACAGGCAGAGCCAAGTTTTTCAGTATAACCGATGTGGAAGCCTTTAAGGCAGGCGTGATGCTGAGCAGAATCGAAGGTATTATTCCTGCCCTTGAATCGGCTCATGCCCTGGCGGTGCTCAACAATCTTGAATTTAAACCCAGTGATGTGGTGATCGTGAATCTTTCCGGACGCGGCGATAAAGACCTGCAGACTTATATAAATAAGAAGGATGAGTTTTTAAAATAACCCCTATTATACTATGAAGACATTCATTTCACTGGTAATCATAAGCCTCAGCATTTTTTCCTGTGGACCTAAAACGGCTGAAAATACAGGTCCTGCCCCTACGGATACTGTGGTAAAGTTAGATACATTCTATCTCGAGCCTGAAGAAGAAAAGAAACCGCTCTATTCCAGGCTGGAGACAGATGGCATTCAGATTGGTAAAGTTTCTTTCCAGACACCCTTTAAACTCTTCAGCCAGGCAATGGGCAAGCCAGATTCCATTGTGGATCCAAAATACACAGCAGGCTGGTTCGCGGAAGCGAACATTCCTGTAAAGCTATATTACTTTAAAGGAAGCTCTTACCATGTATTCCGCGATACAGCACAGATGCAGAGGCTAGACTTCAAAGTGAACCCGGCTCTTGAATTCAGCAGGAAGAATATAAGGCTGAATTCAAAAACCACCATTGAAGATATAAAGGAGTATTTTCCTGAATCCTATACCTCTTCGATTGAAGAGATCGGTAATGAAGGCCATATAGTCAGACTTCTGTTTTATCATGGACAGTTGCATCTCTTTTTTGCCGGCAACCAGCTGCACAGTCTGGAATATTGGGAGCCTATATAGAGTATTACTTTAATGCATTAGAACTATGACCACGAAAACAACAATAAAGAACCGGCTTACCGAATTATTCAAAAGCAGGAATAATAATCTGCTCAATATTTATTTCACTGCCGGCTTTCCTAGTCTTAACGATACTGTGACCATTGCCAAGGCTCTGGAAGGGGCTGGTGCCGATATGATCGAGATCGGGATGCCCTTTTCCGATCCTCTGGCTGACGGACCTACCATACAGCAAAGCAACGATATTGCTCTGAAGAACGGAATGAGCATCAAGCTGCTTTTCGAACAGCTGCGCGATATCCGGAAAGAAGTAAAGATACCGATCCTGCTGATGGGTTATCTTAATCCGGTGCTTCAGTATGGCATGGAGGATTTCTGTAAAAAGTGTTATGAAACCGGCATTGACGGACTGATCATTCCAGACCTTCCTATTCAGGAATACAATGAAATGTATCGCGGGCTTTTTGAGGCGAACCAGTTATCGAATGTTTTCCTGGTAACGCCTCATACATCTGTTTCGAGGTTAAGGCTGATCGATGAAAGCTCTCAGGGCTTCATCTATATTGTGTCTACCGACAGTACCACCGGGAATACTAAAACGGTTTACGATGCCGAACATTATTTTAAAAGGATCAAGGATGAAAGTCTGACAAATCCGACGATGATCGGTTTTAACATCAGGGATAACGCCAGTTTCCGCTTTGCCTGCACCTATTGCAATGGAGCTATTATCGGAAGCGCTTTTATCAAAATGATCAAAGACAGTAAAGACCTGGTAAAAGACATAAAATCTTTCGTTTCTTCCGTTAAAAAGTAAACAAAGAGGCCTGCTTACGGATTTACCATTAGGCAGAAGAACTAATTTCGGATATATTTAAGCCATGATCCAGATCGTACCAGCCATATCGGTAGTGGGGCATAAAGTCGCCAGAGTCAATCATTGCGACCTGGATAACCTTACTATATACGAAGAAAAGCCTCTGGATATGGCCATGAAGCTGGAAGATCATGGTATCAAAAGAGTGCACCTGATCGACCTCAACGGTGCCAGTAAAGGAAGGCTCGCCAATACGGAAGTTCTGGAAATGATTTCCGGCTATACCGATCTTACCATTGATTTTGGTGGCGGTATTACCGACGACGATGATGTGCGACTCGCATTTGAGCACGGAGCATCTACCATACATGCGGCTACAATTGCGGCCCGCGATCGGGAAATGTTCTCTTCCTGGATCATCTCCTACGGAAGAAATAAAATCATCTTAAGTATCGATGCCATGGATGGCAAAATCTCTACACGGGGCTGGGAAACCAGAACCGATATCGATATGATGGAGATGCTGGAATATTACCACAATCACGGCATCCAGTATGTGAAATGTACAGATATCGTGAAGGACGGCCAGCTGGCTGGCCCTTCCTTCGACCTCTATAAAAAAATCCTCAATAAATTTCCCGACCTGCGACTTTTTGCCAGCGGTGGAATACGTTCTGTAGAAGACATCGAGAGGCTCCAGGATCTTGGTGTTTACGGAGTGATCTTTGCAAAAGCGTACTACGAAGGCAAGATCCAGCTGAAAGACCTGCAGAAATTCCTTGTCTGAACCACCTGTTAGTCCGGGGTTATATAATTTTCTTCCTATAAATTCCTTAACCGTGAGTTATATCAGTGTTAACCGCGTGGCATAAGTATAAGTACCCAAAAAGGGTTAGGGTTTAACAAAGTAGGCCTGTTGCCGGTTAATTACGGTATCAGACTATTTTTATGAAATCATTTTTAAGCATTCTTCTGGCTCTATCGCTTTTGAGCAGTGCTGTTGCTCAGGACGAAGGATATAAAAAGAACTCGGTATATAAATTGAATCCCTGGGTTACAGTTCCGGTTATTGTCGGAGGCTTTGTGACCAACTATTACGGAATTCTTCATCTGAAAGCGAAGCCAGGCCTTGATTCAGCCACTGTTGCACAACTCAGTCCGGCCGATGTAAATAGATTTGACCGGGGCGCTTCCCGTCAGGATCCTGCCGTTGCCGATAAATTTATGAAAGCATCCGACATCGGACTTACGGCCATCGTGTTAACCCCTGTCTTTTTACTCGCTGATAAAAACCCGAGGAAAGATTTTACACGCATCAGCCTGATCTACCTGGAAACCATGTCCATAATGGCCAATGCTTATTCCTGGGGAGTGGGAAATCTCAACCGTAAGCGTCCTTATGTTTTTAATACCGAAGAAAGCTTTAAACGCAGGACACGCGCAGGCTCTTTTAATTCATTCTATGCAGGGCATCCGGCCGCATGCGCCGCAAGTACTTTCTTTATTGTAAAAGTTTTTCACGATTATCATCCGGGCTCAAAGTTAACGCCATGGCTCTATGGTGCTGCACTCATTCCTCCACTCGGGGTAGCCTACTGCCGGTATAAAGCAGGCATGCACTTCCCTACGGATATCATTGCCGGTATTGCAGCAGGCGCTTTCATCGGAACCATCGTACCCCATCTTCACAAAAAGAAGGGTGATAAGAAATTGTCACTTTATCCGACCTTCAATGGATTTGCTATGACGGTTAAATTGTAGTTGATGGTCGTGGTTGTTAGTTGTTGCATTTATTCGAAGTTCAGGTAGCCAAACATCTTTCTTAGTTGTAATCTGACTTTAATAATTTAACCCATAAACCTTATCCAGCTGTCTCTCCGACATGAAGTCAGGCGTCATGCGAAGGAATGCATTTCTAAAAGCTCTGGCAGGGGCGCTTTCAAAATTGGTAAGTCTCGCAAACATAAAAGAAGTGTTCACGATCATGCGGGCTTTTTCGATGCGTATCGACTGATATTTCTGTAAGGCATTTTCAATGGCGCTTTCCTTGCTTAAGCAATCGGCAATAACATAGGCATCTTCAATAGCCTGGCAGCCGCCTTGTCCCATGTTGGGTGTCGTAGCATGCGCTGCATCTCCCAGCAAGGCGATTCGTCCTTTGGTCCATGTTTTAACAGGAACAAAATCGAACAGATCGGAACGGATAATCTTTTCTTCCATAGCGGCCTTCAGAACTTGTACCACCTCCGGTTGAAAATCTTTGAACAAATATGCCAGCTTTTCCTTCAGCTTCCCTTTTTCATCCTGTCCTCCCGGTGGTGTAAAGCAAGTCGTATAGAAATAAACTTCTTTTTCATTGATCTGTGAGAAGGCGGCCCTCAGTCCTTTCTGGTTTCCCCAGATTTCGGTGCACGCATCGCGATATCTTTCAGGCAGCACAAAATCCACAATTCCTCTCCAGCATGTTTGTCCGGAATAGCGTAAGGGAATTTCGCCCAGGAGCTGTTTTCTGACTACTGACCTTATGCCATCGGCGCCCAATAGAAGATCGCCGGAAGCGGAGCTGCCATCTTCAAAGTATACTTCCACACCTTGAGGTTTTTCAACATAATGCTTTAGCCGTTTACCGGTGAATACTTTTTCCTTTCCTGTATGCTGATACAGGATCTGCTGAAGTTTAGCTCTGTGAATGGCGGTAGTTCCGTGAATGAATTTCTTTTTGACTTTATCCAGATGGATTTCCTGGATGATCTTGTCTTTGGTATCGCAGACGGCAATTCGTCCCAGGTCTTTGCCCGCCGATTTTATTTCCTGATCAAGGCCCAGACGCTGCATAACCGTCATTGCATTAGTCGCCACCCAGATTCCTGCGCCCGCTTCTTTGATTTCAGGCGCTGCTTCATACACTTCTACCTCAATGCCTTTTTTCTGAAGCGCAATGGCAGTCGTCAGTCCGCCAATTCCTGCTCCGATGATGATTGCTTTCATAGATTTTATAATATTAAATGTAACTCCGGATTTAATCCGGAGTTACTGTTAGCTAATTCTGCTCCAGTTCACCGTGTTGTTCTTCAGCGAAGCAATGTGCTTTTTAATCGCATGGTTTTCCGGCTTTTCCATCTGCGGATCTGTTTCCAGTATTTCCATGGCGGCATCTCTGGCATGTTGCAAGATGAGTGCATCCTGTGCCAGGTCAGCGATCAGCAGGTCCAGTACACCACTCTGCTGGGTTCCGGCCAGGTCTCCGGGCCCGCGCAGGCGAAGGTCCACATCGGCAATTTCAAAACCGTTGTTGGTGCGCACCATCGTTTCAAGCCTGGTACGGGTTTCCTTTCCCAGTTTTACATCGGTCATCATAATGCAGTACGACTGATCAGCTCCCCGCCCGACACGTCCTCTCAGTTGATGCAGCTGGGAGAGTCCGAAGCGTTCAGCGCTTTCGATTACCATGACGGAGGCATTGGGCACATTCACGCCTACTTCGATAACCGTGGTAGCGACCATGATCTTGGTCTCTCCTTTTACAAACCGGGCCATTTCGAAATCCTTATCTGCAGACTTCATCCGCCCATGCAGTATGCTGATGGGAATTTCGGGAAATGCTCTGCTGATGCTTTCATAGCCATCCATCAGATCCTTGAAATCCATCTTCTCGGATTCTTCAATCAGCGGATAAACAATATACACTTGTCTTCCTTCCTGGATCTGTTGCCGGATAAAGCCGAACACCTTCAGCCGGTCTTTATCGTACTGGTGTATTGTTTTGATCGGCTTTCTTCCGGCGGGCAGCTCATCAATGATTGAAATATCGAGGTCTCCATATAATGTCATGGCAAGTGTCCTTGGAATCGGCGTAGCAGTCATCACCAGCACGTGGGGATGCACTTCCTGATTTTTCTTCCACAGTTTGGCTCTCTGTGCCACGCCGAAACGGTGCTGTTCGTCGATGATGCAGATGCCCAGGTTATGGAACTGAACGATATCTTCCAGCAAGGCATGTGTGCCTATGATGATGCTGAGTTCTCCCGACTTTAATCCTTCGTGAATTATTTTCCGTTCGGCGGTTTTTGTAGAGCCGGTAAGCTTGGCAATACCGATGTTAAGCTTGTCAGCGAATGTCTTCAACCCCTGGTAATGCTGGTCGGCCAGGATTTCGGTAGGTGCCATCAGGCAGGTCTGTGCGCCATTGTCAATGGCCATGAGCATCGTGATGAAGCCAACAATTGTTTTTCCGCTTCCCACATCTCCCTGCAAAAGCCTGTTCATCTGCTTGCCGGTGCACATGTCTTTATAAATTTCCCGGATGACTCTTTTCTGCGCTTCGGTCAGGTCGAAAGGCAGATGGTTTTTATAAAAGTCATTCAGGGTAGGAATGTTCTTAAAGATTTGTCCCCGGTATTCCGTACGACGTACCGATTTCTGGTGCAATAATTTAAGCTGCACATAAAAAAGCTCTTCGAACTTCAGCCGCTTGCGGGCTTTATCCAGCGTTGCTTCGTTTCGGGGAAAATGTACATCGAGCAGAGCCTCCTTTTTCGAGACCATTCTGAATTTCTGGACAAGCGGTGCCGGTAATGTTTCCTGAATGTGATTGCCTGCTGTTTCAAGAAGCTTTCGCATCACATTCGAAATTCCTTTGCTGTCCAGGTATTTTCCTCTCAGTTTTTCGGTGGTATTGTAAACAGGCTGAAGTCCTTTTTCCAGTGCAGCAGGAACAAAGGGCTCTATCTCCGGATGCGCGATGCTGAAGCGATGCCCGTATAAGGCGGGTTTGCCGTAAACCACGTATTCGATGCCCGGCTTGATTTTATCTGCCGCCCATTTGATTCCCTGGAACCATACCAGATCCACCATCCCTGAGCCGTCGTGGAAGCTGGCGACAAGTCTTTTCACGCGTCCCTGTGCCAGAGAAATATTTTTAACATATCCCCTGAGCTGCACAAAAGGGAAATCTTCGGTAATTTCAGAGATCTTATGATACCGGCTGCGGTCCTCGTAACGGAAGGGATAAAGCTGTATGAGATCTCCGTAGGTGAAAATCCTGAGTTCGGTGTTAAGCAACGATGCTTTCTGCGGACCGATCCCTTTAAGAAATTCTATTTTTGTTTCGAAGAAATTCAATACAATTGAAAAATTAGTTAATGAGATAATTAGATAATTGAAAACTCATTATGCAAGTTCTAAACTTAATTATAGCTGCTACCATTTTAATTATCTGATTGACCAATTATCGAATCATCTAATTAGGTTTAATCCATTCCACCGTATTGATCAGATGCATCATATCGAGTTTGATATACTCGATTACGGGGCTCAGCGAGTCGTTCTTGGTTGCGGTGGGAAAGTAAAGGGCACCTCTCAGGAAATTGCTGGTAGAATCGGTCACATAAAACTGGAACTGGCTCGGCACTTCGCCGGAGAGTTCAAAGATCATCGCAGTATAGCCATGAGGTGTAACGCTGATCGACTGATCGATGGCAGTAGCCTTGATGTTATGTTTGGATGTGAGCTTGTGTGAATCGTCGAGAAATTCATCGAGCAGGGCCTGCTTTTTTTTGATGGGCTTGTAGGTAATTTCTACGCTGGCATGCAGATCGGGATAAACGATATCAATCCAGTGAGGCTCTGTCGCAGCTGACTTATGTGGTTGTATGGTGGCGCTTTTTGAATATTCGAAAGTATAAGGATGCTTTTCCGTCAGCTGCTGATATTCGTGAGGAGGCAGATCGATGCGGTTGTATCCTTTGGGCTTGGGAGAGAAATCTTCCGTACATGCGCAGGTGAGGAATATCAGTGAAAGCCAGAGAGGAAAACGTTTCATTGTTACAAGTTAATCCAAAATTTTCTGTTATTCAACCATCTTTGGCGGGAACAAAAAATGCCGCTCTTCTGGAGCGGCATTTTGTATCTAACCTATTTTAATTTTCAGAAAGGAAGATCGTCGTCTTCTCCCTGATGGCTCTCGCCTA